>DASROV010000001.1:0-11472 GCA_035646755.1 Trueperaceae bacterium
GCGCTGTGGACGACCAGCATCGACGACGACCTGGTGGAGGGCAGGCTCTCCTTCCAACGCGGCGACGTCGCGTTGCAGCTGGGCCTCTTCGACACTTCGGAGCGCGAGCTCGACCGCGCCGTGCGCGCCTTGGATCGCTCCGAGGCCCTTCCTCAGGAGCGCGCCCGCTTCCTCGCCCGCCGGGGCACGCTGGCCCGGCTGCGCGGAGACCTACAGGGCTCGAGCGACTACTTCAGAGCCGCCGCAGCCGCGCTTGCTCAGAGCGAGGCCGACCCGGTCGACGCCGCCTTCACCAGCGCCAGGATCGACGACGAGGGGTCTTACGCGGCGCTTGCCAAGGGCGACTTCGAGAGCGCCATCGTGGCGAGCACTACCGCGATCGCCGCCTACCGCGATTACCAGAAGCGCCGCGACGTCGACGCCACCTTCCGCATCGCCCGCGCTTCCTTGCGCTTGGCCGTCGCCTACGCCTTCCGCGGACTGGCGGTCCCTTACCGCAGACCCCTGCCGGCAACCTTGGTCGTGCCGGGCCACGCACCACGAGCGGACCTCCGCGGACTCGACATAAAGCACGCCGACGAGGAGCTGGCCGCGGTCATGGCGCAACTAACCTCTCCGGGGTCCGGGCTGGTTAGCGGCTCATCGGCGGTTAGGGGATTGCTGCGCGAGGCCCGGCTGGTAAGCAGCTACATCGCTCACGACCCGCAACACGCCCTAGAACTCGCCGAACGTGCCGCTCACGACGCGCGCTTCGACTACCAGCGCGCGGAGTCGCATACGGGCAGGGCTCACGCCCTCCTGCGGCTCGGACGCCACGAAGCCGCCCTGGAAGCGCTCGACACGGCCGCCGAACTGCTCGCCAAGGCCAGAGACGTCGTCACCCGCGTCATCGGGGTGCGCGACGGCGACCTCGGGGAGTCGGGTGACCTCGGCTTGGTCGCCCAGGTGGCGATCTACCGGGCGGCCGCCCAGCTCGCGGTCGCTGATCAGGCGAACGCCGCCGAGACGCTCTGCGTCGCGCTAGAGGACGAGGGGTTGGCCCGGTTCCACGAAGGCCTGCTTAGGACCTTCGGCGAGGTTGCCGAAACGGTCTCGCCCGCTTGGCGTCGACACCGCCGCCTGCGGGCGCTGCTCGGCATGAACGGCACCGGGCCGTCGACCCCGGCGCGCCTCCCCGATGCGCTGGTCGCGGCGTGGCGCAGCCGCTCGAGCGAACGGCGGGAAGGCGACGTGGGGTGAACGTGGTGGAGGAACCGGCTCGGGGCGCGGCCAGCGCGACCACGAACGCGGTCTCGATAGCGGCCTGCGCCGCTCCTGAGGCGCTCGCCGCACTCGAGCCGCATCCCGACCTCGACGCGTTCAGGCCCCCTCAGGCGCAGCTCGAGGCGCTTGTCGACATCGCCGCGGAGCGTGACGGCTGCGTGGTGGTGGCCGTGGCCGACGACGGTCGTTCGTTGGTCGGCTACGCGGCCTTCCATCGGCCCTCCGCGATCGAGACCTGGGGCGAGGATGGCAGCGGAGCTCTCATCGAACTCGGCGCCATCGAGGTCGCCTCCTCTCACCGCGGCATGAAGCTCGCCGAGCGCCTGCTCGGGGCCGGCTTCGCCGGCGGTCGCTACGACGCCACGGTGGTCTTCGCCACGCTCTACCGCTGGCACTACGACCTCAAACGCACGGGCCTCGGCGAGCTCGGCTATCGCCGGATGCTCGAGCGCCTCTACGGCAGCGCGGGCTTGGTACCGCTCGAGACCACCGATCCCGAGATCGCCAGCCACGGGGCCAACCGCCTGATGGCGCGCGTCGGCGCCCTGTCCGCGCCCGCCGTGGTCGAGGAGTTCGAGCGCCTCCGCAAGCCACCGGGGCGCTGGTAGCATCACCGCGACACCAGAACGGAGCCAAAGATGCTGGTAGCAGACGTCATGACTCACAAGGTGGTGGCCATCGGGCCCGACACCCCGCTGCGCGACGTGCAGGTCCTGATGGAACAGCGCAACATCAGGCACTTCCCCATCCTCATGGCGCGGGCCTCCGATCAGGTCGACGACGAGCTCGTCGGCATCGTCTCCGATCGCGACGTAAGGCTCGTCGGAGCCGACCACCCCCGCGCCCCGGCCGGGCTCAAGGCCAGCGACCCGGTTAGTCGGCTGATGGTCTCGCCGGTTATCGTCGCGCACCCTGAAGACCCCGTCGAGGAGGCTGCCAAGGTCCTGCGCGAGCGCAAGATCGGCGCGATGCCGGTGATGGACGACGGCAAGCTGGTCGGGATCGTCACCGGCATCGACATGCTCGACGCCCTGGTGCGCATGTCCGGGGTCTACGAGGCGGCGGCGCGGCTCGAGGTCGAGGTGGCCAACCGCCCTGGCGCGCTCGCCGAGCTGCTTGCGCTCATCGCCCGGCGCAACGTCAACGTCTCCAGTGTGATGACCACGCGCGGCGACCCCGACACGATGTCGTTCGTGCTGCGCGTCGCCACCGCCGATTCCCACGGCTTGGCGGCCCACCTGCGCGATCATGCCGTGAGCGTCCTGTGGCCGCCGGCGACGCCGGAGCCCGCGTCGCGCTCGTGACGGTCGGCGCCCTCCGCTTCGTCTACGACCCGGCGCTGGCCGGCTTCGAGCTCGCCAGTGAACACCCGTTCAAGCCGCTTCGCTACGAGCTCACCTACGACCTGCTGCGGGCCAGCGGCGTGCTCGGCGACGACGAGGTCGTCGCGCCCCGAGCTCTCGACGAGGCGGCGCTGCTGGCGGTACACGACGAACGCTACGTGCGTGCGGTAAAGGCCGCGTCGGCCGCGGCGAAAGTGACCGCGGCCGCGTCGCCCGCGGCGAAAGTGACCGCGGCCGCGCCGCCCGCGGCTGAGGTACATGGGCAGCTCTCCCCCGGCCTGCTGGCCAGCCACGGGCTCGGCAGCAGCGACAATCCGATCTTCGCCGGCATGCACGAGATGATCCTCGGCGTGTGTGCAGCCACCGTGACGGCGATCGACCTCGTCGCGAGCGGCCAGGCGCTGCGCGCGACGAACTTCGCCGGCGGGCTGCACCACGCGCTGCGCGCCAAGGCCTCGGGGTTCTGCGTCTACAACGATATCGCCGTCGGCATCAGGCGCGCTGTCGACCGGTACGGCCTGAGGGTCGCCTACGTCGATCTCGACGCCCATCACGGCGACGGCGTGCAGTGGCTGTTCTACGACGATCCCAACGTGATGACCATCAGCCTTCACGAGTCCGGCCGCTACCTGTTCCCGGGAACCGGGCACACCTACGAGACGGGCCAGGGCGCCGGTCGCGGCAGCGCCGTCAACCTGCCGCTTGAACCGTTCACTGAAGACGACTCCTACCTGGCGTCGTTCGACCGCGTGGTGCCGCGTGCGCTCGAGAGCTTCAAGCCCGATCTCATCGTGCTGCAGGCCGGCGCCGACACCCACCGCCACGACCCGCTCGCGGACCTGGCGCTGTCCCTCGCGGGCATGAGCACCAGCTACCAGCGAGTGGTCGAACTCGCCGACCTGCACAGCGAAGGCCGCCTGGTGGTGACCGGCGGCGGCGGTTACGACCCTTACCGCACCGTGCCGAGGGCGTGGGCGCTCGCCTGGAGCGCGCTAAGCGGCCGTGCGCTTCCTCTCGAGTTGCCCTCCCAATGGCGCACGCGCTGGCAGGACCGGCTCGGCGTCGAGCTACCGACGACGTTCGCGGAGGACGTCTCGCGCTTCCCGCCGATCCCACGCAGGGAGGCGATCACCAGACGCAACCGCTCGGTGGCCGAGCGCCTCATGAACACCATCGAGCCGCTCTGGGCGACGCTGCCCGCCGACCGCGGCCGGGCGAGAGAGGCAGGGCTTACATGAACATCGGCTTCATCGGGCTTGGCACCATGGGCGAGCCGCTGGCCGCCAGGCTGCTCGCCGCCGGCCATAACCTGCGGGTCCACAACCGCACGCGCGAGCGCGAGGAGGCGCTGGCTGCCCGCGGCGCCGAGCGGGCCGCCACGCCGGCCGCGTGTGCCGAGTCTCGCGACGTCGTCTTCACCATGGTCTCCGACACCCCCGACGTGGAGGCAGTGGTGCTGGGCGCTGACGGCGCGGGCGCCGGCCTTGCGCCCGGCGCCGTGCTCGTCGACATGAGCACGATCAGCCCGGCGGTCACGCGGTCGATAGCCGCGGCGTTGGCCGAACGCGACGTGCACATGCTCGACGCGCCGGTCTCGGGCGGCAGCGAGGGCGCCAAACAGGGCACGCTGTCGATTATGGTCGGCGGCGACGCCGCGGTGCTAGAGCGCCTCAAGCCGGTGCTCGAGGTCCTCGGCAAGACGATCACCCACGTCGGTCCGGTCGGGGCCGGCCAAGTCGCCAAGGCCGTCAACCAGGTGATAATCGCCGGCACCTACGCCTCGGTGGCAGAGGGGATGGCGCTCGCGCAGGCGGCCGGCATCGACGTTGACGCCGCCCTCAAAGCGCTTGGCGGCGGGGCGGCCGGATCCTGGGTGCTGGCCAACCGCGCGCAGAACATGCTCGCCGGTAGCTACCCCCTCGGCTTCCGCACCCGGCTGCACCGCAAGGATCTCGGCATTGCGTTGGGCGCTGCGCGGGAGGCGGGCGTAAGCATGCCCGTCGCGGCCTACGTCGAACAGCTCGAGACGAGTCTCATCGGTCGCGGCTTCGGGGACGAAGACGTCTCCAACATCGCCCGCATCACCCGCGAGCAGGCCGGCCTCGACGACTGACCGCCCGCTCAGTCGCGCCGCGCGACCACCCAGACGCGCTCGGCGTCGGCCGGGGCGGGCTCCCCGCTGGGGAACTCCACCACTTCGACGCTCACGAAGCCGGCGCCGGTAAGCAACCGCACGAGGTCGAGAGCGTCGTAGCCGCGCTCGCTGTGGCGCTCGACGAAGCTGCTCACCGCGGTGCTGCAGTACGCTTCGACGTGCGCGAGCTTCGTCGCCTCATCGTAGTGATGAGTCCAGCTGTAGTAGACGTCGTCGGCCCAGCCCTCGGCCTTGCCGCCTTCCCAAAGCTCGCGGAGGCCGCGGTCGGTGTTGACGTCGAACATGAACAGCCCTCCCGGCTCGAGGTGGCGGCGGACGTTGCGGGCCGCGAGCCGGAACTGCTCGTCGTCAAGCAGGTTGTTGAGCGCGTCGAAAACCGAATAGACAAGCGCGAAGCGCCGTTCGAGCGCCAGCGTGATGAAGTCGGCATGGTAGAACTCCACGCCAGGCAGCTTGCGGCGGGCCACTGACAACATCGCCTCGCTGGCGTCGCTGCCGCTGACGTCGTAACCCCTCTCGAGCATCGGCAGCGTCGCATTGCCGGTGCCGCAACCGAGGTCGTGTAGCGGACCGCCGCGGTAGCCCCTCTCGGATGCCAGCGCAAGGATGAACTCGCACCACTCCTCGTACTCGACCTCCGCCATGATGTCGTCGTAGACCGCCGCCAATGACGTGAACGGCGGGGCTTCCGGCACGGCGAGCGCTTCGTCATGGCTCATCTACGAGTAAGGCCGGTGCCCGCAGAGGCCACGGCTTCACCCGCGCTGGCACGCTCGACCGAGCTCACGGTGCCTGTGGCCCGAGCGGCTCCATGGCACCCGCCCTCACCGCCAGTACCACCTTGCCGATGTTGCGGTTCTCACGCATGTACTCGTGCGCCTCGTGCGCAGCGGCGAGCTGGTAGACCGAGTCGATCACCGGCTTGAGCGTGCCGTCGGCCAGACTGTCAGCGAAGCGCTCGAGGAAACCGTTGCGGATGCGCACCTTCTCGGCCAGCGGCCTACCGCGCAACGTCGAACCGATGAGGTGGCCGCGTTTGGCCATCAGCCGCCTTATGTCGAGGGTCACCCGGCGGCCGCTGAGGGCGGCGATGAACACTATCCTGCCGCCGACAGCCAAGACGTCGAGGTTGCCGGCGAAGTACGCCTCGCCCACCATGTCGAGCACGACGTCGATGCCGGCCCCGCCGCCGTGCTCCTTGATGATCCCCTCGAACGGCGGGCCGTGCCTGTCGATGGCCAGATCGGCCCCGAACGACTCGCAGGCGGCGACCTTGGCCTCGCCGCCTGCGGTGGCGTAGACGGTGCAACCGGCCAGCTTGGCGAGCTTAATCGCCACCGAGCCGACGCCGCTGGCGCCGCCGTGGATGAGCACGCGCTCCTCGACGCCCAGCCTCGCCTCCTGGAAGAGGTTGAGGTAGGCGGTAAGGGCCGCCTCGGGTAGCGCCGCCGCCTCGCCGAACGTCCAACCGGCGGGCAGGGGCATGAGCATCGCTGCCGGCACCGCGACGTACTCGGCGTAGCCACCGCCGATGAGTAGCGCGCAGGCCCTCTCCCCGATGCGGGCGAGGCCCGCCTCTTCGACGCCGGGGCCGAGTTCGACCACCACGCCCGCCGCCTCGAGGCCGAGGATGTGCGACTCGCCGGCCGGCGGCGGGTAGTCGCCGGCCGCCTGCGACAGGTCGGCGCGGTTGAGGGCCGTGGCGTGAACCTCGAGCAGCACCTCGCCTGGTCGCAAGGTGGGCACGTCCGCCTCGGCCAGGTAAGGCCGGCGCGGCGGCTCGACGTTAATGGCTCGCATAGCTCGGCTCACAACCACATGGTACAGGCGGCGCCACCCGCCCTGCTGCGACGACCGAGCGCTTGAGAAGAGCCGTGAACCGCCCACGAGTACGGCTCTTCACAGGACCACTGGTCCCCGGGCCAGGTGCGCGTGAGGGGCGGACGTAACTGGTAGCGTTACGCCATGATCGGCGTAGACCTCGGCACGACCAACGTGCGGATTCATGTAAAGGGCAAGGGCGTGCTGCTCAGGGAGCCGGCGGTGATCGCCGTGGTCAAGGGCACCACCGACGTCAAGGCGGTCGGCCAGGAGGCGTACCGGATGCTCGGGCGCACGCCCGGCAACATCACAGCCGTGCGGCCCATGGCCGACGGCGTCATCGCCGACTACACCCTCACCGAGAAGATGCTCAAGGCGTTCATCAGCAAGGTGCTCACCGGCCCCGCCAGGTTCTTGCGGCCCAACATCATGGTCTGCATACCAAGCGGCATCACCGAGGTCGAGCGGCGCGCGGTGGTGCAGGCCGCTCACGAGATCGGTGCGCGCAAGGCTTTCCTCATCGAGGAACCGGTCGCCGGCGCCATCGGGGCCGGCATCAAGATCGCGGAACCCATAGGTTCCATGGTCATCGACATCGGCGGCGGCACCACCGACGTCGCCATCCTCAGCCTCGGCGGCATCGTCGTCTCCGAGAGCCTGCGCATCGCGGGCAACACCTTCGACCGCGACATCATGGCGTTCGTCAAGGCCAAACACAACCTGCTCATCGGCGACCGCACCGCCGAGGAGATAAAGCGCACCGTCGGCGCGGCCAAGATCGTTTCGGCCGAGGACGACCGGTCGATGGAGGTGCGCGGCCGCGACCTCATCGACGGCATGCCGAAGAGCGCGACGGTGAACACCCATGACGTCGTCAACGCCCTACGACCCTCGCTCGACAAGATCGCCGCGGGGTTGCGGAAGGTCGTCGAGCAGGCACCTCCCGAACTGGTCTCCGACGTCATCGACCGCGGCATCGTGATGACCGGCGGCGGCGCGTTGCTTCGTAACCTCGACGCCTTCCTCGGCGGCATCACCTCGATCCCGGTAGGCGTGGCGCCGAACGCGGCAGACTGCGTTGTGCTCGGCACGGCGCAGGCGCTCGACATGGTGCACATCCTCAGGGACGCGCGCTACGAGTGCTGAGGCCGGCCGGCTTACGTCCCGTCTACGGTAGTCGGGCCGTGCGGCCCGGCGCTTGGCTCGGGCTGCGCATCGACGTCCGGTTCGGAACGCGCCCCAACGTCCGCCGGCCGTTTCGCCGCGGCCGCCGCCAGTCGACCAGTAGCCAGGAAGCCGAGCGCGTAGGCACCGCCGACCAGCGCAACCAATAGGTACACGCTCCAACCCTGTTGCCCGGTAGCCACGGCCAGGGCGGCGAACCAGGCGCTACTCGCCAACGTCACAGCGCTCAGCAGCGTGCGCGATAGCGCCGCGCGGCTGCTGCTTACTGGCCCCAGGCGCGACGTCACGGCCAACGCGAGCGGCACCTGCAAGAGTGCAAGGGCGACGAGCACCCAACCGAGGAAGGCGTTCGGCCGCGTCTCACCGGGCGCGAGGCTGGCCACGACCACGGCCACAAGGGCGGCGACGAGCAACTGCGCGACGAACATCGCCGCATAGACGAGACGCAGGAACGACGCCGCTCGCCAAACCGGCAGCGGCTCCGTCCTCAGGTACTGGCGTAGCGCGCGCCGCAGCGACGCGGGTGCGCGCCCTTGGCCCCCGTCGCGCCGACCCTGCCTGTTACTCAGTGCGCCTCGTGGCTGTTGTCGGCGAACCAGGTCGCGAACGCGACGCCTGCGCCGGCGAACACAGCCAGCGACAAGAGGATGATGACGGCGTTACGGGCGATGATCAAGAACGTTTCCACACTTCCTCCAGGGATAGTCTAGCGCAGCTCGCGGGTTAGCAGCCTGAAGCGGGTGCTAAGCAGCAGGGCCGCGACCACCAGCGCGATGATGAGTCCGAACCACATGCCGCGAGGACCGAGGCCGAACGTGAACGCGCCGAGCATCCCCACCGGTAGACCGATGAGCCAGTACGCGAGCAAGGTGATGAACATCGGCATGCGCGTGTCCTTGAGGCCACGCAGCGCACCGGCCGCAGCCACCTGCACACCGTCGAACACCTGGAAGAGGCCGGCGAGCACCAGGAAGGACGTCGCGTAGCCGATGACGGCGGCGTTGACCGGGTCGCGGAGGTCGAGGAACAGCGCCACTATCGCGCGCGGGGCGAGCAGGTAGGTCGCGGCAGCGAAGACCATGAACATCGCGGCCAGCGCCATGCCCATCCAGCCCGCCAACCTCACGCCGCGCGCGTCTTTCCGCCCCGCGGCCTGTCCGACCCTGATGCCGGCGGCGATACCGATGCCCAGCGGCACCATGAAGGTAAGCGAGCTCATCTGGATCGCGATCTGGTGGCCGGCGAGCGGCGCCTCCCCGAAGCGCCCCATGACCAACGCCGCCGCCGAGAACAGCCCTACCTCGAAGCCAAGCGTTAGGGAGATCGGCCAGCCGACAGCGAGCAGCTCGCGGTAGAGGCTGAGGTCCGGGGTCTTCCAGCCGCTGAAGACCCGCAACGCGGCGTAGCGGCGAGCGATGACCACGCCGAGCGCGAGCGCCATCACCGCGTAGGTGAAGCTAGTGGCGTAACCCGCGCCGGGTAGCCCCAGCGCCGGTAGGCCAAGCCGCCCGAAGATGAGCAGCTCGTTGGTGGCGGCGTTGAGTAACACGCCGCCGACGGCGATGAACATTATCGGCCGGGTGTCGCCGTGACCTTCAAGGAAACCGCGCAGGGCCACGACCGAGAAGGCGCCAGGGAACGCGAACGCTACCGCCCGCAGGTAGGTCTCCGCCGAGGCGACTATCGACGCTTCCTGCCCGGCGTAGCGCAGCAACGGGGCCGCGTTGGCCACGAACAGCGCGACCGGCACGGCGATGAGCAAAGCCATGACCAGGCCGTGGCGCGCGATCTTGGCGGCCTCCTCGGGCCTGCCAGCCCCTACCGCCTGCGCCGCCAACGGGCTTACTGACATTACCAGCGCCATGCACGAGATGAGCACGAGCGAGAACACCGTGGCGCCGAGCGCCATGCCGGCTAGCGATGAGGGACCGAGACGCCCGATCATCACCGTGTCGACGAAGCTCATGCCGTTCTGGGCCAGCTGCGCAAGCACCAGCGGCGCCGCTACCAGCAACAAGGCTCTAAACTCGATAAGCCAGCTGCGTGGCATCGGCCCACGATACCCGTCAGGTCGAGCGCGGTAGCATCCGGGTCATGCGAGTAGTCATCTCCATCGTTCTGGCCTTGGTGCTCGTCGGACTGGGCCTGTGGCTCTTCGACGTGCCACCGTTCGGCGAGCGAGTGCCACCCGAGCCGCCTGTCCCGCAGATCTTCCCGCTCGTCGCTGCCGGCGATCCCGCCGCGATATCCGCAGCGGTCGCGGCCGGCGCCGACGTTCATGCGCGTAACGAAGCGGGCCTCACGCCGATAATGGCCGCGGTCGCCGGCTCGGCGCCGACCGCGGTGATAGAGGCCTTGCTCGACGCCGGCGCAGACATCAACCAACAGGCGGCCAACGGCCTCACCGCGCTGATGCTGGCCGCGGGCGAGGGCACGCCTGCTCAGGTAATCTACCTGCTCAACGCCGGCGCCGACCCGACCGTCGCCGACGCCGAAGGACGCAAGGCCTTGGACCACGCGAACGACAACTCGGCCGTGCGCACCTCGGGGGCGTTCGTGCGCCTCACGCAGATGAGCGACATCGCCTTCGTGCGGGGCTGGCCGAGCGCCTACGTGGTGCCGGTCGAGGGCGCCACCATCAGCTCACGCCGCAACCACCTGCCGGGCGCCCCACGGGGCTACCGCAACGGCGTCCACGAGGGCTTCGATTTCTACGACGGCACGGTAAGTGTCAACATCGAGTACGGCACGCCGATCCGCGCGGCCGCCGACGGCGTGGTGATTCGCGCCGACCGCGACTACGTTGAGCACACCATCGAGGAGTACGACGCCATAATCACCGAGGCCACCGCGTTGCTCGCCACCCCTCCTGAGCTGCTCGACGAGCTGCGCGGCCGCCAGGTGTGGATCGAGCACGCCGGCGGCTTCGTCACCCGCTACGCCCACCTCGCCGCCATCGCCGAGGGCGTTACTGCAGGCACCACCGTCAAGCAGGGCGACATCATCGCCACCACGGGTAACACAGGAACGCTCGAAGCGGCGCAGGGCACGCGGGACGGACCCCACCCGCACGTCGAGATCTGGCGCGGCGACACCACCTTCCTCGGCTCCGGCCTCGAGCCGGAGCAGATCTGGAGAATCGCGGCGCAGGTCTTCGGCGAAGACGCCCTACCACCGTTCCACGATTGAAGGCCGCTGCGCCCCCAACCTCAACTCAGCTTATGGTTCGGGAAACCCCGTCGCCTGGGGCGCCGCGGCGCCCCTACCACGGCAGGTTGAAACCGGCGTGGTTCGCGTTCTCGTAGTACTCCTCGATCTCGCGCGGGATCTTGCTAACGTCGTCGCAGACTTTGAAAAGGTGGAGGTCGTTCTCGGAGATCGTGCCGGCTCGTAGTAGGGTGCCCTGCAACCACTGCAGCAGGCCACGCCAGTACTCGACGCCCACCAGGTAGACGGGGAACGGCCTCAACTTCTTGGTCTGGATGAGCGTCAGGGCCTCGAACAGCTCGTCGATGGTGCCGAAACCGCCAGGGTAGACCACGAACGCGGTCGAGTACTTCATCAGCATCACCTTGCGCACGAAGAAGTACTTGAACTGCAGGCTCAGCGTCTGGTACGGGTTCGGCGCCTGCTCGTGCGGCAGGTCGATGTTGAGGCCGACGCTCTGCCCGCCCGCCTCAAGAGCCCCCTGGTTGGCTGCCTGCA
>DASROV010000002.1:0-11388 GCA_035646755.1 Trueperaceae bacterium
CTGGGGATACTGCGCTAAGCGCGGAGCGAGCCCGTGGCTGGCGGGTCCGCCTCCAACTGACCCGCCCCGAGCAAGCCGGCCTCGAGCCAGCCGCTCATTGAAGCCGGAAGACCCGCCGGCACGACCCGTCGTCAGGCAGCGGCTTTGTGCCGGAGGATGCGGCCGCAACTCGGGCAGCGCGTAACGCCGGCGCCCTTGCGCGCCTTCTGCAGGATGTGGATCGGCAGGCGGACGCTGCAGCCGCCGCAGCTCGCGTTATCGACGATCTCGACCACGCCGACACCGCGCCGGGCCGTGCGGATCTGGTCGTACTGCTTGAGCAACGAAGCGTCGATGCCGGCCGCCATATCCACACGTTCGCGGCGGGTGCTCTCGATGCGGGCGTCAACGTCCGCGACGCGGGCCTCCTCGGCCAGGCGCATGTCGTCGAGTGTCGGCAGGAGCTCGTCTAGTTCGGCTCGCAGCGCGTCGTGTTCGTCGGTCACCGTCTCCTGGCTCTCCATCAACGGGAGCGTGTCCTCTTCGAGCTCTTGGACGCGGGTGGCGAACTGCAGTTCCTGGTTCTGGTACTGGGCTGCCTCCTTGGCGCTGCTTGCGCGCATAGCGGAGTCAGTGGCGCTGCGTCTGCGCTCGCCCATGGCCTTGAGCTCGAGTTCGTTGGTGTTGACCTTGCGCCTTAGATCGTCGACCTCGAGGCGTTTGACCTCGAGACGTCGTTGCAGCTCGTCACGTTTGGCGCTCAGTGCGGTAAGTTCGGGCGGAACTTGGTCACGCTCTTGGTGTAGCGAGTCGATCTGCAGGTCGAACGCCTGCACCTCTGTCAACCTTTGCAGCATCTCTGTAGCATCCGTCCTCCGAAAACTGAAAAACCCCCGCCCAGCGCTAGGCGGGCGGGGGTCGCAAGAATGACGCCGACGTCGGGCGATTAGTCACGCAGGCGAGTGTAGCACGCTGCTCTTAAGGACGGCGGGCCGTTCAGGGTTGTGCCGAGCCCGCGGCGCTTGGGGCTGCCGAGCCCGCGGGGCGCCCGTGACGCCTCTTGGGAGCTAGACCCGGCAAGGTAGAGTGGACGCGCCATGGTCGAAGAGTCGCCCGAATCGTTCATCGCGCGCTGGCGGGCGTACGCGGCCGACGTCGAGATGTTCGCGCACACCGAGGGTAGCCCGCTGCTGGAGTGCCGGGTCGGCGATACGGTGCTGCAGCTGTTCGAGCGGACAGGCCCGTACCTGTCGCGGCCCGGCCCGACCAAGCTCATCATCAACCCCACCACCGCCGAGCTCGAGAAGCTCGACGGCCAGGCCGGCCACATCGGCATCCAGAGCCACGGCCTTAGCGACATCGTCGCGATCGGCCGAGTAACCACACTCGACGACGGGGTCGTCGTCATCGATGCCGGCGTGCCGCTGGTGGTGAGCCTCAGCGGCTCCAGCTCGTTGGCGATCGCCGCCGGCATGGAACTGCTCGACGTCAACGGTGAGTTCATCACCGACGTCCTTGCCTACCGGCGTGAGCTAAGCAAGGGTCAGGCGACACTGCTCGTGCGCGACCCGCTAAGCCTCGAGCAGCTGCGCTTCGAAGTGGCGTGGGAGGAGCCGGGCATCGAGTTCGAAGAGGTGATCTTCGACGGCATCCGCCTGTGCGCCAACCACTGCGACTTCTGTTACATCCACCAGATGCCCAAGGGCATGCGCAAGAGCCTCTACATCATGGACGACGACTTCAGGACCAGCTTCCTTTACGGTTCGTTCGTTACTCTCACCAACTTGCGCGAGAGCGACGTCGAGCGGATCGTCGACGAGCAGCTGAGCCCCCTTTACGTCTCGGTCCACACCGCTGATGAGTCGAAACGCGCAGAGTTGATGAAGTGGTGGCCGAACAAGGTGCCGTTGCCGGAGTCGACGAGCATCAGGACGATGTTCGAACGACTGGAGACCATCGACTTCTACACTCAGTTGGTGTTGGTGCCCGGACGCAACGACGGCGACGAACTCGACCGCACCCTTGACTACCTCGTCTCGCGACCCAACGTGCTGTCAGTGGCGGCTGTGCCGGTGGGCCTCACCGGCCACCGCGGCCACCTGGCCAAAGTCGACACCTTCGACCGCGACACGGCCAGAGACGTGCTCGAGCGCGTCGAGCGCTGGCAGCGACGCCTGCTGAAGGATCGCGGCACCCGCTACGTGTTCGCCTCGGACGAGTTCTACCTGACCGCCGGTCGCCCACTACCGACGACCGACGAGTACGAGGGCTTCCCGATGCTCGAGAACGGCGTCGGCATGGTGCGAGACTTCATTGACGCCGCCACGCCTGCGCTGCCTGCCGCCCTGCCCACGCGCAAGCGGGTGCTCATCGCGACCGGGCGGCTCTTCGCGCCGGTGCTCGACGCGGCCGTGGAGCCGCTGAGGCGGGTCGGCAAGCTCGAGCTCGAGGTAAGGGCCCTTACCAACCGGACGTTCGGACCGGTAACGACGGTCGCGGGCCTCCTGGCGGGACGCGACGTGCTGGCCGGCGTCGAGCCGGGCGAAGCCGACCTGCTCCTGCTGTCGCCGAACATGTTCAAGTACGGCACCAAGACCATGCTCGACGACCGCACCCTCGAGGACCTGCAGAGCGAACTGCGCATGGAGGTCGCCGTCGGCGGCACCGACCTCGCCGCCCTCTTCGACAGCGTCGTTCGCGGCCCGGCTACGAGCCATCTGCCGAGCTTCGGCTTCTCCACGCACGCCATCAAGGAGTCGGCGAAGCAGCATTGAACCGCGGTGACCAGAACCGCGGTGACCAGCACTGAACCGCGGTGACCGGCACTAACCCCCGGTGACCAGCACTGAGCCGCGCCGTCCCGCGAGGCACGGGGTAGCATCAGCGTCGATGGCGAGCGTGTCGTCAACCAACGGCGGAACCCACCTTGGGTCGCGCGGCAAGGGCCTAAGGGACTACCTCTCCTTCATCAAGATCGAGCACACCCTCTTCGCCCTGCCGTTCGCGTACAGCGGCATGCTGCTCGCGGCCGACGGCTGGCCGGGTTGGCGGGTGTTCCTGCTGGTATCGCTGGCGATGGTCGGCGCGCGCACCGGGGCGATGGCCGCCAACCGCGTCATCGACGCCCGCCTCGACGCGCTCAACCCGCGCACCGCGGGCCGCGAGATCCCCAGCGGCAAGCTAAGCGGACGTGACGGCGTCATCGTCGCCCTGCTTGGCGTGCTCACCCTCGTCGTCGCGGGCGCGCTGCTGAACCCGCTCACGCTCGTCTTGCTCCCGGTCGCGCTGGCGTTCCTCATCGCCTACCCGTACACCAAGCGCTTCACTTGGGCCTGTCATCTCTGGCTCGGCGTGACCATCGGCGCCGCCGCGGCCGGCGGTTACATCGCCGTCACCGGCGCCTTCGGCTTGGTCGCCTGGCTGCTGTGGCTGGGGGTGGCCGCCTGGGTCGCCGGTTTCGACGTCATCTACGCATTGCTCGACCTCGAGTTCGATATGGCCAACGGGGTGCACAGCATCCCCGCCCGGTTCGGCCCTGGCGGCGCCGTGCGGGCCACCGGTGCGCTCTACGTGCTCGCCTGCCTGGCGTTCCTCGGCGTCGCAGTGGTCACCGAAGGCACGGCGGGTTGGCCGCACGAACCCTTGGCCTGGCCTTACCTGATCGCCGTGTTCGCACTGGTGCTGCTGCTCGGTGAACAGCACCGTCAGGTGCGTAAGTACCGCGACGCGCGCGCCCTTGACGCTTTCAACGGCAACCTGATCGTCGGGCCGCTGATGCTGGTGGGCGTCGCGCTCGGCCTGGCGTTGCGCTGAAGGGCCGATGAAGGCTGCTTCAGACGGCAAGTGTATGGCGCTTCAGTGGTAGTGCCCCGACCCTGATAGCGTGGGGCTGTGGACGAGTTGACCAATGACATGCCTACCAGGGAGGAGCCGACCGTGCATGAGTTGCCCATATTCCCCCTAGATGTCGTGGTGTTCCCCGGCATGACGGTGCCGGTCAACGTCCACGAGCAGCGCTACCGCCAGCTGATTCGGCTGGTGCTGGCGCAAGAGGCCGAGCCCAAGCGCTTCATCGCGGTGTTGGCCGGCGAGACGGCCCCGATAAGGGACGTGCAGGACCAGCTCGAGCGCTACGGCACGGTGGTGCATGTGCTTAGCGTCGAGGAGAACGATGACGGCAGTGTCGACGTCGTCGTTCACGGCCAGGAGCGCTGTGAGGTCGTCGTCACGCGGCGCGAGGAGGTCTCCGAGCCGAGCGGGGCCGAACGTCCGCTGTACTTCGCGGAGTACCAGCCGGCACCGGTAGGAAGGGGCGACCCGAACACTGAAGCCGTCGCCGCCTGGGACGCCATCGACACATTCCGTACCTACGCCGGCACGCTGTTCAAGGGCGACGCCGCGGCCGAAATCGACATGCACCTGCCCGAAGACCCGCTCTATCAGGCGTCGTTCCTGTGCGCGAACATCCGCGTGCCGCCGGCCACCAAGCAGCCGCTGCTCGACGCCCCCTCGCTAACCGAGCGCTTCGAGCTCGCCAGGCACATCATGCTCGAGCGCATGGAACGCCGGCAGCGCGCGCGGCGGGGGAGGGCTTGAACCTCAGCCACGAGCGGGGCAGCCACAGCGACGACGCCGCCGACCTCGAGCGCCGGCAGCGCCTTACCTTCAACTGGTCCGACCTGCCGTTGGTGACCGCCGGCCTGCCCGGCACCGGCGGGCGCATAAGACAGACACCCGAAGACTTCCAGGTCGAGGAGATACCGGCCTACGAGCCCGACGGGCACGGGTCGCACCTCTACCTCAAGGTACGCAAGCGCGGCCTCACCACCCGCGACCTCGTGACCGCGTTGATCAACGCGGGGCTCGACGAGTCGGCCGTCGGCGTCGCGGGGCTGAAAGACAAAGCGGCAGTAACCGTGCAGTGGCTGAGCCTCCCGAAGCGCGTCGAGGAGGCCGCCGCCGCGCTCGAGGCGCTGCCCGGTGCCGAGATCCTTGAGCGTTCGTACCACCGCAACAAGCTCGGGCTCGGCCACCTGAGGGGCAACCGCTTCGTCATTACCGTGAGGGACGTCGAGCCTTCAGCGGCCGACCGTGCCGAGGCGGCGTTCGCGGCGTTGGCGCGAGAGGGCGCGCCGAACTGGTTCGGGCCGCAACGCTTCGGCCGCTTCGGCAGCAACGCCTACGACGGCTGGAAGGTGATAAGCGGCGAGAGCGTACCGGGCGGGCACCGCCTAAGGCGGTTCTTCGTCTCGGCCCTGCAATCGCTGGCGTTCAACGCCATCCTGGCCGACAGGATCGCCGAGGGCCTCTACGACACTGTGGTAAGCGGGGACTGGGCCCGCAAGCACGACACCGGCGGGACCTTTCTGGTCGAAGACGCGGTCGCCGAGGCCCCGCGCGCCGAGCGACTCGAGATAAGTGCGACGATCCCGCTCTACGGGCGCAAGGTGCGGCCGTCGCCAGGCATGGCGGGCGAGCTCGAGGCGGCCGTCATGGAGCGCTTCGAGCTCCAGTGGCAACAGTTCACCTCGCGCCGCGGCGACAGGCGCAGCAGCCGCATCCTCGTCGACGCGCCGACGGTCGAGGAGCGCTCCGACGGTTTGGTGCTGTCGTTCGCGCTGCCGAAAGGCTCCTACGCCACCTCGGTGTTACGCGAGGTCATGAAGGTCGACGTAGATGAGCCGGTCGACCACCGACTCGAGGTTGAGGCCGACGAGGACTCTGCCCCGTCGGCGTGAGGCGGCGCCACAGCAGCTCCCCGATGAAGGCCACTAGCGCCAGCGCCAGCGCCAGCTGCCACAGCGACCGCGTGGCGCTCGCGTCGGAAGGGTCGTAGGTCCCGGCGGTCACCACCTCGCCACCGGTGCGCTCGGCGACCGTGGCCAACAGCGCCGCGCCGTCGACGTCGGCGAACTCGGGGTCGGGCCCGGCCAGAGACGCCCTGGCGACGACGTTACCGGCCACCGCGATCACTACCTCGTTGCCCGCGCCCTCGCGCCACGGCACACTGCCGCTGTAACGCCCGGGCGCGACCTGGTCGAGCACCGTCGTCACGCCCGCGAAACGCGCCTCGAGCCGTTCGTTGTTCACGTACTCGCCGCCGCGCACGGCATCGACGACTACCTGTAACTGGTTGCCGTCGCGACTGGCGCTTGCCTCGTAGCTTGACGGCACCGCCTGCAGCCAGCGCCCAAGCGTGCCGATGGCGCCAGCGAGGCCGGGCCACTCCCCGAAATCGCCGGCCCAGGCGTTGAGATCGGTCGTGAGGGCAGCGGTGCGCCCCAGGCCGGCGCGCCTTATCGCCAGCAGCGGCTCGCCGTCGCGTCCGGCAAGCAACTCCTGCGCGTCGGACTTCAGGCTCGTGGCGATGTACGCATCAACGGCTGGCAGGCTCTCGGGAAAGCTGACGACCGGGTTCGGGCGCGGCTGTGGAACCGTAGGCTCGTCGACGAGCAGCGCCCGGGTCGCGGTAAGCGCCTCGTTGGTGAAGATGCTCGGCAGGGTGTCGACGTCGAGCGCCTCGTAATAACGCCCGCCGCCCGCCTCGGCCAGCTCGCGCAGGCGTTCGAAGTCGGCCTCCTCGCCTATGGCGATGGTCGAGGTGGTGATCCCGGCGTCGAGCCCGGCCCGCGCGATCGCCGCGAAGTTCGGTCCCGAGCCGGGGTTGGCGGCGAACGGCCCCTGGCCGTCGTAGAGCCGCCCGTCGGAGAGCACGATCACGTGCTTCACCGCGGCCTCGGTCGCTTCGAGCGCGTCGAGCGCCTGCCGATAGGCCGGCTCGAGCACGGTCCCGCCGGCGGTGCCGAGTGCCAGGATGCCATGCAGCATCTCCCGCTTGCCGCGCTCGGTGGCCGGCCTCAGCTCGAACACCCAGCGGGTGCTCGACTCGTCACTGAACGCGATGAGCCCCAGCAGGTCATCCTGGTAGGCCAGTTCGACCACCTGTATGGCGCCTTCCTTGGCCAACTCGATCTTCGATGGCGTGCCCGTCGCCATCGACTGCGAGCGGTCGACGACCATCACCAGGGCGACCAGCGGCAGGCTCACCTCGGTGCGCAGGTCGGTGGTAACCGGCAGCAGCTCCTCGACCGGCGTGCGGTACCAGGCGCCGAAGCCGAAGCTCTCCGGGCCGCCCGTCATGATGAGGCCGCCGCCATCGAGCACGAACCGGTTGATCAGATCGAGCTGGCCGGGGGTGAACAGCGCGGCGCTGCCGCGGATGACGATCGCGCTGTACGGCAGCGGCGCGCTTACGTCGGCTACGCCGCCCACGGTGACGTCCAGCCCCTGGGTGAGGAGCGCGTCGGCCATGGCCGGGTCGTCGATTACCAGGATGGAGGGCCGGGCGCGGATGCCGAGGTCACGCTGGAGCCGCTGGGCGCCGGCCAACCTGTCGGTCTGGATCGTCACCGAAACCGTCGCCACCGACTCGTCACCGGCCGTGAACTCGAAGGGCACGGCGGTCCGGCCGGGTTCGACACTCACCTCGAGCG
The DNA here is from genome assembly GCA_035646755.1 of Trueperaceae bacterium. Lineage (GTDB taxonomy): Bacteria > Deinococcota > Deinococci > Deinococcales > Trueperaceae > DASRWD01. The sequence goes on from DASROV010000002.1 coordinate 7,473, forward strand.
GCTCGAGCCGCGTCGAGCCGACGGCCGGCAGCACGGTGAGCGTGGCGCTTACGTCGGACTTCACGACGGCGATCGCCTGCACCGTCTGACCGGGCGCGACCTGAGAAGGCAGCAGCAACTCGCTGAGGCCGACACCGGAGCGGCTCGGCACGACCAGCACGTCGACCGGCACAGGCGGTAGCGAGGAGAGCAGCGACGCCTCGGGGGTTACGCCGTCCGACACTAGCAGGATGCGGCCCGCTCCGCCGGCGGCGGCGAGCTGGAGCGCGCGCGCCAGGTCCGTTGACGACGTCGACAGGTAGGCGGGGATGGTCTCGGGTAGCGTCGCGAAGCGAGCGGTCTCGGCCGCGGTGAGCAGGAACTCGTCAGCGCTCGAGAACCCGCCGGCAAGCTCGCGGGCGGCCTCGAGAGCGGCGTCGCCGACGCTGTCTGAGACATCGACGAGCACCGCCGTCGAGCTCGAGAGCGTGTCGACGTGCGGCTGCGCGATGGCGAGCACGACGAGCGCCAAGGCGGCCGCCCGCAGCCACGCGCCCAGCCGCAGCGGCGGGAACAGCAACGGCAGTGCGCAGCCCACCAGGCCGAGCAGCAGCCAAGGCCGCTCGAAACCGAAGCCGGCAAGCGTGCTAGCGAGACCCATGGCGACCCACGACTTCATGCTAGCAGGCGCGCCTGCGACGGCCCGCGCTGGTAGTATGCGGGTGATGCCATCAGAAGCCTCGCACGTGCTCATCGCCTCCGGCAGCAGCGGGCGTGGGCAGGCGCTGCGTAAGGTGATAAACGAGCTGGGCCTCGAGGGCGAGGTGTTCGACGACGTCGAGCGCGTCCTCTATCACACCAGAGGGGGAGCTCCCGAAGCGATAGTGCTCGAACACGCCCTGGCGACGCGGGTGCCCGAGAACTTCGACCTGGTGTCGGTGCTGCGTCGTAGGCAGCACCTTAGCGACGTGCCGTTCATCTACCTCGGCCCCGGTGACGCCGAGACGCAGACGCGCGTCATCAACTCCGGTGCCGACGTCTACATCCCGTTGCCGACGCAACCGGGCGTGGTGAGGGCGTACCTGGAGAGGATGCTCCTGCGACGCCGGGCCGAACGCGCGATGCGCGAGGCGCTCGACAAGATGCGCCGCTTCGAGCAGGCGTTTAAGGAGTCCGAGCGGATGAAGGACGACCTCATCCACATGCTCGTTCACGACCTCAAGAGCCCGATCTCGAGCGTGATGGGGCTACTCGACCACAGCCTGGAGATGATGAGGGGCGGCGGCGACAACGGCGTCGAGGAGCTGCTCGGGCTGGCGCGCAGCGAGTCGCAGCACCTGCTCAACCTGGCCGCCAACATCCTCGATGTGAGGCGCATGAAAGAGGGCCAGATGCCGTTCGACCCCGGCGTCATCGAGAGCCTCACCGACCTCGCCAAGGAGTCGTTGGGCGACGTAAGCGGCGGCCCGCGTGACCGCAACTTCGGCTTCCTGGTGCGGCCCGAGGCCGAGCGCGTATACGGCGACCAGAAGCTGTTGCGCCGCGTGCTCGCCAACCTCATGGCCAACGCCATCAAGCACACCCGCCGCGGCGGCTACATCGACTTCCGGGCATGGCGGCAGGACGACGGCTTCGTGCTCAGCGTCCGTGACGACGGGGAAGGGATCCCCGAGGCCGATCAGAAGCGCATCTTCAACGCCTTCGAGCAGTCGCGGCACACGGTGCACGACCGCTACGACAGCGGCATGGGCCTCACCTTCTGCAAGCTGGCCGTCGAGAAGCACGGCGGCAAGATCTGGGTCGAATCGAAACCCGGTCGCGGCAGCACCTTCTACTTCACGCTCCCCGATCAGGTAACTGCCGAACTCACCCCGGACGAGATCGGTGTCGGCCGCCCCTGAGGGCACGCTGGCCGGCCGTGGGTCGCCTGGCCGTGGACCCGCGCCGTCCAGCCCGCCGTCCGACCCGCCGCCCTGCCCGACTCCTGAGTCGGCCGGTCGGGCTAAGGTGCCGCCAGACTGGGCCCTCGAGCGAGAGCTGTGGGGCCGCGGCCTTGTCGCAGTCGCCGGCGTCGACGAGGCGGGAAGGGGCGCCCTGGCCGGGCCGGTGGTCGCTGCCGTGGTGCTGCTTACTGGCGAGAGAGAGTACCCATACCGCGACTCCAAGACGCTCACCCGGCCGGTGCGAGCCGAGCTCGCCGTGCGCATCCGCTCAGAGGCGTTGGCCTACGCCGTCGGCTACGCCTCGGCCGAGGAGGTCGACGTCCACAACGTGCTCGGCGCGACCAAGGTCGCGGCGCGTCGAGCGCTAGCCTGCGTGATCGACCGGCTCGACGGGTTGGTCACCGACTACCTCACACTTGACGCCGGTTTGCCCGAGGTGGCCGTCGCGCGGGCCGACGCGCGCAGCTTCCAGGTGGCGGCCGCCAGCATCCTGGCCAAGCACGAGCGCGACATGGCGCTGGTTGAACTCGAGCGGTCCTACCCCGGTTACGGTTTCGACTCTCACGCCGGCTACGGCGTGCCACGCCACTTGGCGGCGCTTACCGCGCTCGGGCCCTGCCCCCAGCACCGGCTCAGCTTCGCGCCGGTGGCGGCTGTTTCGCTATCCTGGCAGAGCGGGCAGGGCAGCTGAGGCCTTACAATCGGTGTCATGCCCGAGTGCATCGGAGTACGGTTCGACAACGGTCCCAAGCTTCACTACATGGAAGCGCCGCCCACCCCGCCCACGCCGGGGACCCGGTGCGTGGTCACCACGCGTCGCGGCCTCGAGGTTGGCAGGGTGCGCACGACGGTGCGCGAAGTCGCCAACCCCCACGGACATTACGTCCGCGACGCCCAGCAGGACGATCTCGCCCGCTACGAGGAGCTCAAGGACAAGGCCGAGAAGCTCAAGTGGCTGCTACGCGCCAGGGCGCGCCAGGTGGGCGCCGACATGAAAGTCGTGGCGCTCGAGTTCACCATCGACGAAAGCCTGCTGGTGGTCAGCTACTCGAGCGAGGCACAGCCGCCGCTGCGGGTGCTCGCGCCGGAGCTGGTGGACCACACCGACGCTCGCATCGAGTTCGTCAATGTCGGACCCCGCGACCAGGCGCGCATGCTCGGCACGCTCGGCGTCTGCGGCGACGGCTCGTGCAGCTCGACCTGGCTGCAGAGCTTCAACTCGGTAAGCATCCGCATGGCCCGTGACCAACAGCTGCCCCTCAACCCCGAGAAGATAAGCGGCCCGTGCGGCCGGTTGATGTGCTGCCTGCAGTACGAGCACGAGATGTACCGCGAGCTGCTCAAGGGCATGCCCAAGAAGGGCAGCCGCGGCTGTCACGAGGGGACCGACACCTGTGGACGGGTGGTGAAGCTCAACGCCTTGCGCGGCACCGTCGAGCTGCGCACCATCGAGGGCGCGGTCGAGGAGTTCCCCGCCGAGGAGATCACTCGGCAGCGGAACTGACTACCCGCTCGAGGTCGAACACGCCTCTGCGCTGTGGACCTAACCGCTACCGCCCCTGCCACGCCGCCCCCAGAGGCAGCGGCGTGGCGGCGAACAGCTCGCGTAGCTCGAGCACAAGGACCGTACAGGCCAACGCGGCGTTGCCGTACGCCGCAAGGGCGTCCTCGCAGCGTTCGATGCTCTCCAGAGCGGCGGCGTAGGCCGTGGCGGGCAGTTCCCTTAGCGGCTCACGCAGCCAGCCGAGCGGTCCCGGCGCGGCGCCGGCCTCGAGGCCGCGGGTGACGGCCACCGCGAACTCCTCGGCGGCCTCGAAGGCGTCGACCAGGTCCTCGCCGCTCGCCTGTAGCAGCGCCACCGCGGCCTCCTTCGCGGCCAAGGTGGCGCCGTCGTCGTCCCTGGCTCTTAACAGGCTGCCCGGCTGCCCGAGCCGCAGGCCGGGGTGAGGGGCGAGGTCGTCGAAGCCGTCGACCCTTACCGCACCGAACCGCAC
>DASROV010000003.1:0-4145 GCA_035646755.1 Trueperaceae bacterium
CGACGGACGCTTGCCGCCAACGCCTCGGGCCGTCGTCGTGTTGGCATCGGTCGCGTTACTCATAACGGTCATGCGCGAATGCTAGCACCGGCTCTTGACATCCCCGTGAGTCGGCGCGGCAGACGCCAAGGGCGCCTAGGCAGCGGCCCACAACTATAACGGTCCCGGGGCAGCCTCGACGGCGTTTGCCTGCAAGAAGGCACAAGGCAAGAAGGCAAAAAGGATGACCCTGCGTGGGGGGCGCAGGGTCAAGTGAGGAGATGATGGAGGGCTTGTGGCCCTCAACAGACGCCCGAAGGCGCCCATCTCGGTCCCGGGGGTAGGGACCGAAGCGATTTTACAACACCATCAAGCGCCTGTCAGCACCGAGGCAACCTCGCCGCGGCCGCGGTCGTCGTGCGACTGCTATCGTCGTCCATGCCGCAGATCGAGAGCGCCGAACTTGTGAGCGTAGGGACCGAGTTGTTGCTCGGCGAGATAGTCGATACCAACAGCGCGTATCTCGCGTCGGACCTCGCCGCAAGAGGCGTTGACGTGCTGTGGTCGGCCCGCGTCGGCGACAACAGGGCACGCATCGAGGCCCTGATCGAGCAGGCCTTGGCGCGCAGTGACCTTGTGGTGTTGGGCGGCGGCCTCGGGCCCACCGACGACGACGTCACCCGCGACGCCGTCGCGGCCGTCGTCGGCGAGGAGCAGTACGCCGATGACGCCATCGTCGAGTGGTTGCGGCGCCGGTTCTCGGCGACGGGCATAGCCATGCCGGAGCGCAACTTGCAGCAGGCGAACGCCATCGCTTCGGCCACGATGCTCGCCAACCCCATCGGCACGGCCCCAGGCTGGCTGGTGAGGACGAGCCGGGGCGGTAGGGAACGCGTGATCGTCACCCTTCCTGGGCCGCCTCGCGAGCTCAAGCGGATGTGGCGCGAGCAGGCGGTTCCGCGTCTCGCGTTCCCGTCGAGCCGCCTTTTCATCCGCACCTTCAAGACCTTCGGCGTGGGCGAGTCGCGGATCGCCGAGCGGCTCGGTGAGCTGACCACAAGGGCTAACCCCAGCGTGGCGACCTACGCCAAGCGCGACGGCGTGCACGTAAGGGTCGCCGCCAAGGCGGGCGACGAGCGTGCCGCGCGGGAACTGGCGGAGCCGACGCTCGCCGCCGTGGAGCGGGCGCTCGACGGCGCGGTGTGGGGCCTCGACGACGAGGACCTGCCACTCAAGGTGCTCGAGGCGCTTGCCGGCTCGGGCCGGCGTCTGGCGCTGGCCGAGGGCATGAGCGGCGGGCTCATCACCGAGCTGCTCGAAGAGGCGCAGGACGACCTCACCCCGGACGTGGCAGCGACCGGCGGGACCGGCGGCCAGACCGCTGGCCGCTCGGAGCTGGTGAGAATGGCGCTGGCCGGCAGCGTGATAGCATGGCAGCCGGATAGTATGCGAAGCCTTCGACCCGCACTAGAGCTGCTCATGCGGCTTCCCACCGACCTTCCGGCGGGTGCCGCGCAGGTCGTTGCGGCCGTCGCGGCCGCGGTGCGAGAGATCTTCGCTGCAGACGTTGGACTCGCCGTCGGGTACCCGATCGAGGCGTCGGTTGGCGCGACGAGCGCTCCGCCTCGGGCGGGTGCGCAGGACGGCGAAGCACGGACGACCGAGGATGTAACGGCACGCGAAGCGCGGTCCGGGCCAGCATTACCGTCCACCACGCACTTAGTCATCGCGATATCGGCAACAGACGGCACGACCACCAAGACCCTCGAACTGCCTACTCTGGGCAGAGCATGGTTGCGTGAAAGGTCCGCTTTCGCCAGTCTGAACCTCCTCCTCGAGTCCGCGCTGCGCTGAGGCTCAAGCCGCCTCCGGGCGGCCGAGCGTCGGCGCGAACGGGACTGGTCCGCCAAGGACCGGTGTCGTTACGGATGGAGGTCTGTGCCGCCATGAACGACTCTAAGAAGAAGGCGCTCGACTCCGCTGTCTCACAGATCGAGAGGCAGTTCGGTAAGGGCGCGATCATGCGTTTGGGTGCGGAGCCGGTCGGGGTGCTGGGAGCAGGCGTGATCTCGACGGGGTCGTTGTCGGTCGATCTGGCGCTGGGCGTCGGTGGCATGCCGCGGGGGCGGGTGGTAGAGATCTACGGCCCCGAGTCAGGCGGTAAGACGACGCTGGCTCTACACGTGGTTGCCGAAGCACAACGCGCCGGCGGGGTGGCGGCGTTCGTCGACGCCGAGCACGCGTTGGATCCGAGCTACGCCGCGGCCTTGGGTGTTGACATCAACGAGTTGCTGGTCTCCCAGCCGGATACGGGCGAGCAGGCGCTAGAGATCGTTGAGTTGTTGGTGCGGTCGGGAGCTGTGGATGTGGTGGTTGTCGATAGCGTCGCGGCGTTGGTGCCGCGCGCCGAGATCGAGGGCGAGATGGGCGACGCGCACGTTGGCTTGCAGGCGCGGTTGATGTCGCAGGCGTTGCGGAAACTTACGGGGGTGATGAGCAAGTCCGGCACTACGGTGCTGTTCATCAACCAGATAAGGGAGAAGATCGGGGTTCTCTACGGGAACCCGGAGACGACGCCGGGAGGGCGGGCGCTTAAGTTCTACGCCAGCATCAGGGTCGAAGTACGACGTAAGGGTGATGTGAAGGTCGGCGCCGATCGGGTCGGGTCGCGGGTGCGGGTGAAGGTGACGAAGAACAAGGTGGCGCCGCCGTTCAAGGAGGCGGAGGTCGACATCATGTTCGGGCGCGGCATCGATCGTGTGGGGGATCTGGTGCAGGTGGCGGCTGATCTTGACGTCGTGCAGAAGTCCGGATCGTGGTACGCCTTCGCCGAGCAGCGTCTGGGACAGGGCAAGGAGAAGGCGGTCGAGTTCTTGATCGCTAACCCGGAAACCGCAGAGAGCATCAAGCAAGTTGTCTTGCAGCGCTTATCGACGGGCGCAACGAGGGCCTCGGGCTCGACCAACGGAGCGGCCGAACTCGAGCTGAGCGGAGAGCCTTCGTGAGCCTCGTCATCGGCATCATCGCCTTCGTCGTTGGCCTGGCCATCGGAGCTGCCGCGGTCTTCCAATTGCGGCGCCGCCAAGAGCTCGACGCCCACGCCGAAGCCGAACGCCTTTACGCCGCGCGCGTCGCCGAGGCCGAGAGGGAGGCGAAGCGCACCGTCGAGATGGCCCAGTCGGCCGCCCAGAACGAGATCGAGCAGAATCGGCGGCGCTGGGAAGAAGACGAGAAGCTGCAGCGCCAGCGACTCCATGAAGACCTCGAGCGTGAGCGCACGGCCGCCCAGCAGGACCTGGCCCGCGCGAAGAGCGAGTCCGGGCGCGAGCGCGACGAGATGCTGCGGCAGCGTGACGAGCTCAAGCGCGACCGCGAGAAGCTTGATCAACAAGACGAGCGCCTCAACCGCCGCAGCGAGCAGCAAGACGCTCGCGCGCTGCGCCTCGACGAGACCGAGGAACGCCTCAACGCCCGCGCCGCCGAGCAGGCGCAGCGCGACGACGCCCTCAACCTGCGCGAGTCCGAGCTGACCACCCAGCTCCACGAGATCGCCCAGCTGAGCCGCGAGCAGGCCTCGCAGCTGGTGCTCGAACGCATCGACCACGAGCTCGAGCGCGAGAAGGCCGTGAGGGTGCGGGCGGCGCTTGAACAGGCCGACGCCGAGTCACGCCGCAAGGCTCACGACATCGTCGCCCAGGCCATCCAGCGCAGCGCCTCTGAGGTGTCGGCCGCCATAAGTGTCTCGGTGGTGCCGATCCCCAACGACGCCATGAAGGGCAGGATCATCGGCCGTGAGGGGCGCAACATCCGCGCCTTCGAGGCGCTCACCGGCGTCGACCTCATCATCGACGACACGCCCGAGGCGGTGCTGTTGTCGAGCTTCAACCCGATAAGGCGTGAGGTCGCCAAGCTGGCCCTCAGCGAGTTGGTCACCGACGGCCGCATACACCCCGCACGCATCGAAGAGGTGGTTCAGAAGGCGCAGCAGGACATGCAGGGCTATATCCGCGAGCGCGGCGACGAGGCGGCCCTCGAGGCCAACGTCGTCGGGCTGAAGGCCGGCCTCATCCAGCTGCTTGGGCGCATGCAGTTCCGCACCAGCTACGGCCAGAACATCCTCAAGCACTCGGTGCAGGTCGCGCACCTCTCGGGCATCATCGCCGCCG
>DASROV010000004.1:0-2125 GCA_035646755.1 Trueperaceae bacterium
GCCTTGAACGAGGGCGCATCGCGGGTACGCGCATCGTCGCCAGCGCCCCCGAGCACGCGGCCGAGCTCGAGGAGTTACAGCGGGTCTGCTTCCCGGGCCTCGCCGTAGCGGAGCGCATGAAGGCCGCTCACTTCCTCGAACACCAGCGGCGCTTCCCCGAAGGCGAGTTCGTCGCGGTGAGCGACCTCGCTCCCGACGGCTCGAGGCTCGCAGCAGAGCGGGTCGTCGGTCTCGGCTCGGGCTTCCTCATCGACTTCGACCTGTCCGCACCTGACCACTCGTTCCTCGACTTCATCGCCGGTGGCACTTACGCCAAGCACGACCCCAACGGCGAGTGGTACTACGGCGCCGACATCAGCGTGCATCCCGACTACCGCGGGCACGGCATCGGACGCCGGCTCTACGAGGCGCGCAAGGCGCTCGTCACGCGGCTCAACAGGCGCGGCATCGTCGCCGGCGGCGCGCTACCCGGCTACCGCCACCACAGCGGTGAGCTGAACGTCGAGGAGTACGTCGCGAGGATCGTCGCCGGCGAGCTTCACGACCCGACGCTCGACTTCCAGTTGAGCAACGGCTTCGAGGTGATGGGCCTCGTCCGCGACTACATGACCGACGAGCACACCGGCAACGCCGCCAGCCTCATCGTTTGGCGCAACCCGGAGTACCGGGAGCCTACGCCGTCCTCTGCAACGGCCGGTGGCTGAGGACATGATTGGCGAGCGGATCGTGGTCGTCGGTAGCGCGAACCTCGACCTGGTGGTCGGCGTTGAGCGACACCCGACGCCTGGGGAGACGCTGATCGGCTCCGACTACGAACTGCATCCCGGGGGCAAGGGTGCCAACCAGGCGGTGGCGGCCGCGCGGCTCGGCGGTGACGTGGCGTTCGTCGGCTGCGTGGGGGACGACGAGTTCGGCTCGAGCCTAGGCGCCTCCTTGAGCGATGCCGGAGTCGACGTGGCCGCTCTCAAGACCGTCAAGCGCCCAAGCGGGGTGGCGTTCATCCAGGTCGACGCCGACGGGCAGAACACCATCGTGGTCTCGCCTGGCGCGAACTCGGCGCTCATGCCCGACGCGGCCGAGGGCGCGCTCGCACGAGGTTGCGCGGTGCTGTGCCTGCAGCTCGAGGTGCCGCTCGAGACGGTGCTGGCGGCGGCCAACGTCGCCCGGCGAAGCGGGGCAGCGGTGCTGCTCAACCTCGCTCCGGCGCTGCGCCTTAGCGCCGAGCAGCTGGCGGACGTCACCCACCTGCTGGTCAACGAGCATGAGGCGGCGCTGCTGCTCGAGACGACGTCGGCGGGCGTGCTGGCGGATCCTGACGGCGCTGCCCGGAGGTTGACGTCGCTGGCACCGAACGCCGTCGTCACGCTCGGCCAGCGCGGAGCCGTCTGGGCGCGCCGCTCGGGTGTAGGCGAGAGGGCGACCGAGAGTGGGGGCGCTGCCGACGGCGAGGGCACGGGCGGTGCCGGGGGCACGGGCGGAGCCGAGGGCACGGTCGAGCTTGCAGGCGGGGGCACGGTCGTCACCGGCAGACAGCCGGCGTTCAAGGTCGACGCGGTCGACACCACCGCGGCCGGCGACGCGTTCGCGGGAGCGCTCGCCACTCGCCTGGCGCTTATCGCCGGAGGGAGCCCCGCGAGCCCGGCCGACGACCATTACAGGCAACCGGTCGACGACCTTGCCGCGGCCGTGCGGTACGCCAGCGCGGCCGCCGCGCTCGCGACCACACGCCGTGGCGCGCAGCCGTCGCTGGCCACGGCGGCCGAGGTCGAGGCGCTGCTCGCCCGCGCCGGGTAGACGCGCTCCGCCTGGCCCTTAGTTGAGCTCCGCCTGCGCGATTACCTCGCTCTCGTCGTCGCCCCTGGCGAGCACTATCTCGACCGAACGCACGCCGCTGGCGTCGAACTGGAGCATGTTGCCGCTGCCTCTGGCGAGCTCCCTGGTGCCGGCGGGCCCCTCGCCGGTCACCACGTAGGTGGCGCCGCGCGGAGCGGTGGACGGCTGCAGCAACAGTGCCCTGCCGTCAGGGAGGACGCAGACCACGCCGAGCCTGGCGGGCACCGAGCCCGGCGCGCCGGCTGGTGTCGACAGTGCCACAAGGCGCATCTCGGGGTTGGCCATCCAGTAG
>DASROV010000005.1:0-3826 GCA_035646755.1 Trueperaceae bacterium
GTACACCAGGGCACGCTGCGAGTGATGTCGCACGACGAGGGCATACTGCGCATCGTCGCGCAGCGCGGGTTCGACGGTGACTACCTCAAGACGAACGCCGAGTTCGCCGTCGATCCCGACGAACTGGACGAGCGCTTCGGCCGCGGCAGGGCCGAAGATGCCAAGCCGACCGCCGGCGAGCCCGCCCGCTTCGCTCAGGACGTCATGGAGAACAGCGGCTACAGGGAGCGCTGGCTGCCACTCATCGGCCTCAATGGGCGCGTCGTGGGGCTGCTGGCACTGCACTGGCGCCGGCCGTGGGCGTTCAGTGACCGTGACGAGCACGACCTCATCATGCTGGCTCGCCAGGCGGCGAGCCTGGTCGAGACCTACCTCAGTGACCAGCGCTCAGAAGGGTTGCTCGACGACCTCAGGGTCCGCGCAGAGATTCACGGTACGGAGCTGCTGGAAAGCGAGATCCGCTTCCGCCGCGCCTTCGAGGTCGGCCTGGTCGCGGCCTGCATCACTACGGTCGAGGAGGACAGGTTCCTCGAGGTCAACAGCGGCTACGTCAAGCTCACCGGCTACGCTCCCGGCGATGTCGTCGGGCGTACCTCGAGAGAGCTCGGCATGTGGTCGAGCGGCCGGGACCAGGCCGCGCTCGAGGCCGCCTTCCAGGCCGGCGGTGAGTTCCGCGAGCTGAAGCTGCGCCTACGCGGCAGGGAGGGCCACGTTCGCGACATCCTGCTCTCGGGCCAGCGGATCACCTACGACGGCAGGAGTTGCTGGCTGAAGATGTTCAATGACGTCACCGAGCAGCATCGCTCCCAGGAGGAGTTGATGGCAGCCATCCGTGACGTGATGTCCGACACGACGTGGTTCGGGCAATCGGTGGTGCAGAAGCTCGCCGAGCTCCGTGGCGGCGCCAGCGAGGACGAGGTCGAGTTCGACCTCACGGCCCGCGAGCGGCAGGTCCTCGAACTGGTCGCGGCCGGCCTCGACGACGAGGAGATCGCCGTCCGTATCGGCATCGCGCAGAAGACCGTGAGGAACCACCTCACCAATACCTACGCCAAGACGGGCGTGCACAGCCGTTCCGAGGCCGTCGTCTGGGCTCGTGACCGCGGCATGGTCGCCAGGGTCTGACCGGCGCGACCGTTCCAAGCCGTTGGGGGCGGCTTCGTTAGCGTTACCGGCCGGCGCTTCCAGTGAACTAGGACTCTATACCCAGACGTCTGGGGTCACAGAATCTTCTCACAGTTCGAGACCTCCGTTAACCTAGGTCTATGGGCGAGGAATCCATGGCCCGCGCCAGCGAGCCATTCACCGCCCAATTCCAGGAGGAGAGCGATGGAGAAGGTGTCGAGCTTGCCAACTGTCACGAGCCCCGCTTCAACGGGTCCACTTCGTTCGCTCGAGCTGATGATGCAAGAGGCGCTCGAGAGCGTGACGAGTCTCCGTTGCGAGGTAGCGGAGCTCAAGACCCTCGCGGCGACGTTGCGAGAAGAGGTGCACGGCTCCTTAGTTGAGGTCTCCAGCAGAAGTGAGCAGATTGTGCCAAGCACGGCGCGTGCGGCGGAAGCGGATTTCGATTGGGAATCGTGGACGCGCGAGACGAGGGCCCGCATCCGCGGCGAGAGCCTCGGCGAAGACCAGAGTTCGGGGGCGTCATGACGCTCACCAGCACCGAGCCGGCCGAGCAGTTCGAGCGAGTCGTAGACCAGCTGTTGAAGGAATTTCACACGTTCCCCCAGACTTCTTCACGCAGGCGGCGCCGCGCCGCCCTGCTTACCCCGGACAGCGTCGACGACGTCGCGGTGTTCGACCCCATGATCCCGTCCCTACGGCCTCGCAAGGCCGGCCAGCGATGAGCATGCAAGCGGGAGTCAAGCGACCCACGACCGTCCAGCCGGAGCGAGCGTCGCCGGGGCCGCCACCCCGGCTCGCGCGTTACCGCTACCACCGCGGTCGCCGTTTGAAACGCTTCATCCAGGTCCGCTCCTAAGGACCACGGAACCTCAAGACTGGACGCTCTAGGGCCGATCTCCTCCCCGATCGCGGGTCAAAGAGAACCCGAAGAGACCTTCCGGTCGTAGGGAATATCGAGTCGAGTGCCTCTCACAGCCGGAGGCGCTCGCTCACTTTGGGTGCGTGTGGTTCCTGCTCTTGCGCCTCATTCTCGCGGCTCACCCCCTGCCTTTATGGTGGCCAGATGACCGATCTTCCCTCTACACCGCTGTACTCGCACCCCGGAGGCGCGTTCACCCTGCTCGCTGGCCGGGCGGTGAGTCGCCTCGGGTTCGGTGCCATGCGCATCGTCGGCAAGGGCGTGTGGGGCGAGCCCGAGTTCCCGGTCGAGGTGAGGCGCGTCCTGGCGCGCGTGCCTGAGCTGGGCATCGACTTCATCGATACCGCCGACAGCTACGGGCCGTTCATCAGCGAAGACCTCATCCATGAGGTCCTGCACCCGTACGACGGCATCACAATCGCCACCAAGGGCGGCTTCACCCGCCATGGGCCGGGCAGCTGGGCCGAGGTCGGCCGGCCCGAGTACCTGCGTCAGTGCGTGCTGATGAGCCTGCGACGGCTCGGCGTCGAGCGGCTCGACCTGTGGCAACTTCACCGTATCGACCCCGCCGTGCCGGCCGACGAGCAGTTCGGCGTGATGAAGCAGATGCAGGACGAGTGGCTGATCGAGCTGCTGGGCTTGAGCGAGGTTAGCGTCGAGCAGGTCGAGGTGGCCTCCCGCTACTTCACCGTCAGCACCGTTCAGAACCGTTACAACTTCAGCGACCGGAGCAGCGAAGACGTGTTGCGCTACTGCGAGGCCAACGGCATCGGTTTCATACCCTGGCACCCGTTGTCAGCCGGCAAGCTCGACGTGCTCCCGGCTCTTGACCACATCGCCCGCGAACACGGCGCGACGCCCCATCAGGTGGTGCTGGCGTGGCTACTGGCCACCAGCCCGGCAATGCTGCCGATCCCGGGTACCGGCAAGGTGCACCATCTGGAGGAGAACATGAAGGCGGCCACGCTGCAGCTGAGCAAGGCCGAGGTGAAGGAGCTGGACGCGGCTGCTTGAGAGGACCTTACTGGGCGCTGGGCGTGGGCCGCGGCGGGGCCTCAGCCCTTATTCTCTGTAGCATGGCCGACCCAGCCGACCTTCTTAGACGCAACCGCGCTTGGGCCGCACGCGAGACCGCGCAGGACGCGGGCTTCTTCGAGCGACTCAAGAACCAACAGGCGCCGCGCTACCTCTGGCTCGGCTGCTCAGACTCGCGCGTGCCGGCCAACGTCATCGCCGGCCTCGACCCGGGCGAGGTCTTCGTCCACCGCAACATCGCCAACGTGCTGCCGCACACCGACCTGAACGCGCTTACCGTGCTCGAGTACGCCGTCTCGGTGCTGCGGGTCGAGCACATCATCGTGTGCGGGCACTACGATTGCGGGGGCGTCAAGGCCGCGCTCGACGGCCACACCCACGGCCTCGTCGACAACTGGCTTAGGCACGTCAAGGACGTCGCCGCCAAGCACGCCGAGGCGCTCGACGCCACGCCCGACGACCTCACCCGCGCCGCCCGGCTGGCCGAGTTCAACGCCATCGAGCAGGCCAGGAACGTCTGCCACACCAGCATCGTGCAGGAGGCGTGGGCGAAGGGTCAGGACCTCAGCGTAAGGGCTTGGATCTACGGTGTTGGCGACGGTCACCTTCACGACCTGCGCTTCGTGGTGAGGGGGCCAGAAGACCTAACGCCTGCCTACCGGCTCTCGCTGGAGCCTTCTGACTCCCCTACGGAGGATGAGGCTACGGTGCGGTCGTGAAGTCCCGCGACTCGCTGAAGGCGAA
>DASROV010000006.1:0-6894 GCA_035646755.1 Trueperaceae bacterium
CCAACGACCCGAGGCGTGACGAAAGGGCGTGGCCGGCCCGGTGGCGGAAGGCGCCTGCGCCTCGGCCAAGGCGGATCGTGGGAGGCGAGGTGCTGAAGGCCTCCCCGTCCGGGGTCCGCACGGTCATGATCAGCGCACCGAGGACACCGAGGCCGAACCAGCCGTCGGCGAACAGGGTGAGGAACATGTCGACGAAGGCGTCCAGCTGTGCCGTCGTGGCCGTGCCGGTAATGCCGCCGATGGCCAGCAGCAACGCGCCGAGCGAGGCGATAAGCAGCGAGACCACCGCTGCGTCGAAGAACCGCAGGGGCCGCGTGCGACGCGTGCGGGAAGTGTCGCGCCAGTAGAGCAGCGCGAACGCGTACCAGACCGCGCCGTTTAGGCCCGAGGCCATCATCGACAGCGGCAGTTCGCGGCCAAACACCGGCAGCATGCGGTAGCCGCTAAGCAGGAACGGGGTGTAGGCGAGCAGACCGGTGACGACGGCCGCGATCGCGCACCACGGACCTGCTCTGAACGGCGCGCCGGCGCGCCTCGCCGCCTCGCTGGCGAGGAGGATGACGGCGGGCGTCGCCCACGCGAAGAACATCAGGTGGGAGTGGGCGTGGCGCACGTCGCCGAGCAGCAGGCCGGCCGGCAGGCCGGCGATCATCCCGTGGCGCATGAGCGCGCCGCTAAGCGCGGCGCCGACGAACGAGAGGATTGCCAGGCGCCAGGCGGTGGTGTAAGTGCTGGTCATGGCAGGGTATGAGCTTAACGCCGGGTGCGCGGCGCCGCGCCTACACTAGGCTGCGCCGGATGCGCGAGCTCACCGCGTCGACCACGACGATGAACGCGATGATCACGATCAGCATCATCGAGATCTCGTCCCAACGCCGGAACGACAGTCGCTGTAGCAAAGGCCCGCCGATGCCGCCGGCACCGACCAGGCCGAGGATGGTCGCCGCGCGCAGGTTGATCTCGAAGCGGTAGAGCAGGGTCGACGCGAACTCCGGCAGTACCTGCGGCACGACTCCGTACAGGAAGACGTGAACGGCGTCGCCCCCGGTAGCCCGGACCGCTTCGAGCGGCCCTGGGTCGATGCCTTCGATGACGTCGGAGAAGATCTTCCCGAGGAAGCCGATGGAGTGGATGCCCATCGCCATGATGCCGGCCGTCGGTCCGGGTCCGAGCGCGGCCACGAAGATGATGGCCAGGACGATCTCGGGGAACGTCCTTATCGCCACAAGGAGCGCCTTACCAGGCATGGCGCGGCTCGTGCCGCCGAGGAGGTTGCCCGCCGCCAGGAACGACAGCAGGAACGCCAGCACGCCGCCCAACAGCGTGCCGAGCACGGCCATGAAGAACGTCTCGAGCATGGAGTTGAACGCCAGCGGGAAGAGCTCGAAAGCTGGCCGGCTGAAGCCACGCAAGAGAGGCGGGATGCTGCGTTCGAGGCCGGTCCAGATTCGCTGCCAGGTAGGCAGGTCCATGGTCAAGAACACGACGATCAGCACAAGTACCGAGGCGATGGCGGCCAGCACTATGAGCGTCTGGTTGCGGCGCATGGCGGCAGGCGGCCGGGGGATCTCTATACGTGGTGGTGGCGGGGAGCGGGTCATATGAGCCTCGACCTCGCCCATACCGAGACGCCGTCGATGATCAGCACCACCGCGAAGATCGCGACGATGATCAGGCCTACCGCCGAGTAGTCGAAGAAGTTGAGGCGCACCTGAAGGAGGAAGCCGATGCCGCCGGCGCCGACGTAGCCGATGATGACCGAGGCGCGCACGTTGATCTCGAAGATGTAGAGGATGTAGGAGACCATCGTCGCGGCGACCTGGGGTACCACGGCGTAGACGATCGTCGCGATGCGGCCCGCGCCGGCCGCACGTAGCGCCTCCATGGGACCTGGGTCGATCGACTCGACCGTCTCCGAGCCGAGCTTGGCGAGGATGCCGATGCTGAAGAGCGTGAGTGCGATGGCGCCGGGTAGTGGGCCGACGACGAGGATGGGTACCAGGATTGCCGCCCACAGCAGATCGGGGATGCTGCGCAGGATCGTCAGCAGGAACCGCGCGATCCACATGCTCACGCCGTTGGATGCGGTGTTGGCCGAGGCGAGGAAGATAAGCGGTATGGCCAGCACGGTGCCGAAGAACGTCCCGATGTAGGCGATCTGCAGCGTCTCGATAAGCGGCGGCCAGATGGCGGGCAGGTACGACCAGTCGGGCGCAAGGCGACCGAGGAAGCCGACGAAGTCGGCGGTGCCTGTGAAGAGCGCTTCCAGGTTGAAGTCGACCTGACGGTAGGCGATCAGCGCCAGGCCGGCTACCAGGACGAACGACAGCGCGGCGCGTATCCGCTGGGCGGCCGGCGGCCGTGGGATCGCTATGCCGCCCGGCCCGCCCGTGGTTGGTCCGCCTGCGGGGCCCCGGCTTGCAGGGCCCCGGTCAGCTTGGTCAGGCACCCCGCAGGTCCTTCTCTTTGTCAATGGGACGGCCGTAGATGTCCTCGAACACCGAATCGCTGGCCTCGTCGGGCGTGCCGTCGAAAACCACGAGGCCGTCGCGCATGCCGACGATGCGATCGGCGTAGTCGCGCGCCATGTCGATGAAGTGCAGGTTGACGATGGTAGTGATGCCGTCTTCGCGCGCGATGCGCTTGAGGTCGGACATCACGCTGTGCGAGGTGGGCGGGTCGAGGCTCGCGACCGGCTCGTCGGCCAGCATCACCGACGGCATCTGCGCAAGGGCCCGGGCGATGCCGACGCGCTGCTGCTGACCGCCCGAGAGCGCATCGGCCCGCACGAATGCCTTCTCCGGGATGCCTACGCGAGCCAGGCACTCGTGCGCGAACGCGACGTCGGCCCGCGGGAAGGCGCCGAGTACGCCGCGCAGGGCAGGGACGTCGCCGAGGCGCCCGGCGAGCACGTTACGGAGCACGCTGGTGCGCTTCACGAGGTTGAAGGTCTGGAAGATCATGCCGATGTCGGAGCGGATGCGGCGCAGTTGCCGGCCACCGGCGACGGTGACGTTCGCGCCGTCGACCTCGACCGTGCCGGCCGAGGGCACGACCAGGCTGTTGACCGTGCGTATGAGCGTCGATTTGCCGGCGCCGGAGAGGCCGACGACGACCAGGAACTGACCGCGAGGGATGCCGAGGGACACCCCTTTGAGGGCCTTGAAGCCGTTCTTGTAGGTGACCTCCACGTCGCGAAACTCGATATGGGACACGCACGAGACTAACCCAAAGCAAAACGGGCCGGCGTGGGGTGTGCCCGGCCGGCCCGAGGGTCGAAACTGCGTCAGTTCACTGCCGCTGGAAGGTGGCCGTCACTTCCCGCACGACGTCGTAGGCCGAGGCCTCGACCGGTGCGAACTCGGTGACGTTGAACAGCGCTTCGGTGAGGGCTTTGCCCTCTGGCGTCGCGGCGATCTCGATGAGCGCGTCGGCGATCTGCTGCTTGAGCTCGTCGTCGAGTTCGGGGATGACGACCACGCCGTCGTTGGGGATGTCGGCGGAGTAGCCGAGGATGCAGACCTGCTCCATGACGTCGGGGTAGTCGGCTTCGATGGTCGTGCGGCCGTCGGAGCCGGGCGAGCCGCCGAAGGTCACGGCCACGTCAGCGTCACCCAGGTAGACCATCAGCATCGCGGCGTCGTGCGAGCCGGCGAAGACGCCGGTCAACTCGGTGTCGGGGTCGATGCCGTACTGCTGCTTGAGCGTCACGTACGGGAACTGGTACCCCGAAGCGGAGCCGGGGTCGACCCAGGCGATGGTCTTGCCTCTTAGCTGCTCGAACTCGGTGATGCCGCTGTCACAGCGCACGTTGAACTGCGAGCGGTAGCTGGTGCTGCCGCCGCGGACCGAGGCGAGAATTACCTCGGCGCCGTGGACGTCCATCGCCTGAACGAGCGCCGCGGGGCCGAACATGCCGACGTGGACGCGGCCGGTGCCCATGGCTTCGACGAGGCCGACGTAGTTGGTGCTGACGAACGTCTCGACCGGGATGAGGAGCTTCTCGCTGAGCAACTCGGCGAGGGGCTCGAGGCTGTCGACGATGGTGTCGGCCTCACGGCTTGGCACCATGCCGAGCACCAAGGTGTCCGGGATCTCGCCGTCCTGGGCGAAGCCGACGAACAGCGTGCCGGCCAGCACCAGAGCCAATGCGGTCTTGAGGATTAGCTTCACTTGTTTCCTCCAATGTGGGTGCGACGTGTCTGGACCAGCCGGCACGTTCAGTAGACAGGCTGGGCCTCGCGCGGGGTCAAGCGTAGCACGCAGGCCCGCCGTTCCTGGGGCCAGTTAAGGGGCTATTAACGACTCGCCTGCCGGCGCTCAGCCGGCCTTCGGGGCGACGCTCCCCAACCTGACGACGGCGCGCGCCAGCGCCTCGGTGGCGTCGATGAGCGGCACCCCGAGCCGCGCGTCTTCGGCCGCCCGCAGCGCCAAAGGCACCTCGGTGCAGGCGGCGATGAGAGCCTGCGCGCCGGCCGCGACGAGCGCCCGGCCATGATCGACCATCTCCTGCCCGACGTCCGCGCCGTTGTCGGCGGCCTTGACGCGGTAGATCAGCCGCATGAACGCCGCCAACCTGTCGCCTTCGAGCGTGACCGCGGCGCGGCCGGAGTCGGCGAGCGCGCGCTGGTAAAGACCCGCTCCCAGGGTGCCGGTAGTGGCCAGGATGCCGACCTTCAGGGCGGAGGGCGCGAGGGCGATGGCCTCCTTCAGCGCCTCATCGACGATGCTCACGAACGGCAGGCGGACGGCGGCCTCGATCTCCCGCCGATAGGCGTGCGCGGCGTTGCATGGCATCACCAGCAGTTCGGCCCCCGCCTCCTTCAGGCGCCGCGCCTTGGCGACGAGCGCCGGCGCGCTCGACGCCCCCGTGCCTGCCACCGACTCGTTGCGATCGGGCACCTCGGGATCGGCGTCGAGAAGCAGTCTTATGTGCTCATGGTCGGTGGCGGCCGGCGTGTGCTCGAGAACTCTGGCGTAGAAGTCGAGCGTGGCGGCCGGACCAAGGCCCCCGATAACGCCGATGAGCGGCCGGCGTCCGCCCGGCGGCGGGCTGTCGCCTCGCGGCCGCGTCATGCCAGCAGCGCGTCCTGGTAGGCGTAGAGGGCGGGCGCGCCGCCGGTGTGAAGGAACACGACGTTGGCCGCGGCCGGGAACGCCCCACGTCGCACCTGGTCGATGAGGCCGGCGGCCGCCTTGCCGGTGTAGACCGGATCTAACAACACCCCTTCGAGCCGGGCGAACAGCTTCACCGCCTCGATCATGCCGTCTGTCGGCAGTGAGTACCCATCGCCGACGTAGCCGTCGAGAACGCTCACGGCTTCAGGCGCGATGGCGTGCGAGGAGCCGGCGAGCTCGGCGGTGCGGATAGCGAGGTCGAGGATCTTCGCCTCCTGCTGCTCCTTCGCAGCGCGCACGCTGACGCCGAGCACCTCGATACCGGCGTTGGCGCCCGTCAAGCCCGCGACGATGCCTGCGTGCGTGCCGCCGCTGCCGCTGGCCAGCACCAGGTGGTCGATCGACAGCCCCTGGTCGAACGCCTGCTGCAGCAGCTCTTGCGCGCAAGCGACGTAGCCGAGCGCGCCGAGCGGGTTCGAGCCGCCGCCCGGGATCGCGTAGCCGAAGCGCCCGGCAGCGGTGAGGTCGTCGAGCTCGGCGCGCATGGCTGCCTCGAGGTCGGCGCCCCGGTCGACTACCGTGAGCTTCTCCGCGCCAAGGAGCCGGAAGAGCAGGTTGTTGCCACTGGCGCGGTCGTCGTAGCTGCCGGGCACACGCTGCTCGATGACCAGCCGGCACGCCAAGCCCTCCTCCGCCGCAGCCGCCAGCGTCAGCCGGCAATGGTTCGACTGCACGGCGCCGACGGTCACCAGCGTGTCGGCTCCGGCGCCAAGCGCGTCGGCGACGAGGAACTCGAGCTTCCTGGTCTTGTTGCCGCCGCTCGCCAGCCCGAGTTGGTCATCGCGTTTGAGCCACAGGCGCGGCCCGCCAAGATGGGCACTCAGCCGGTCGAGGGGACTTAGGTCGGTGGGGCCGCTGGTGTAGCGCCGCCGAGGGAAGCGCGCTAGCTGCATCTCTTGCCTCCTGATCGTCATCGCAGCGGCGCGCACTCGCGTGTCGCCGGATGGCTCGTCGGGCCGTGTCGGGACTATGCGTCGACCGCGGCCAGCACGGCGTTAGCGTGCTACTCTCGTCTACCATGACTATGGCCGTGGCGGCGTGTGTTCACGAGCGCGGGAACGGCGCGAGCCGGCTAGGCACACTGCCCTCGCCAAGCTGTTCTCGCACCACTGCCCTCGCCACCCGCTCGGCCGTCCACGAAAGAGGCACGCATGAGCATCGAAAGCGGGATGCCGATAAGCGAAGAGGTCGCCGCCGGGCTCCTGCCGCGTAACCAGGGCACGGACTTCGAGCTTGATTGGGTGCGTGACGCCCGCGTTAATCGCAGCGCCGTCGAACGCCGCGCCGGCACACTCACTACCAGGCGCAGCGTCAAGAAGGAGTGGCAGGCGGCCTGGCTGCTCAAGGCCATCACGCTCATCGACCTAACCACGCTCGCCGGCGACGACACGCCGGGGCGGGTGAGGCGCCTGTGCGCTAAGGCTGTCAATCCGGTACGAGAAGATTTGATCGTGAGCCTCGGCATGGCCGACGCCGGTCTCACCGTTGCTGCGGTGTGCGTCTACCACGACATGGTGCCGGTCGCAGTCCAGGCCCTACGCGGAAGCGGCGTACCCGTCGCCGCCGTATCGACCGGCTTTCCCGCCGGGCTCTCGCCGTTCGCGACCAGGGTCGATGAGATCGGCCGCTCGGTGGCCGCCGGCGCCGCCGAGATCGACGTCGTGATCTCCAGGCGTTTGGCCCTCATCCAGGAGTGGCGCGCCCTCTACGACGAGG
>DASROV010000007.1:0-4060 GCA_035646755.1 Trueperaceae bacterium
GACTTCGACGCTCCACCGCCCCCCGACTTCGGCGGCTACGAGGTCGCCCCGCAGCCTGGGGGCTTCGCGCCCGGCGGCCGACCGGCATCCGCTGCCCACGCTGTTGTCACGGCCCCGGCCACCCGCAAATACGCCACGGCGGCCGAGGCCCTGCACACTGTCTTCGGCTACGACTCCTTCCGCGGCGACCAGGCCGAGATCGTCGCTCAGCTGGTGGACGGCAAGGACGCCGTCGTGCTCATGCCCACCGGCGGCGGCAAGAGCCTCTGCTACCAGATTCCGAGCCTCGTGCGGGAAGGCACCGGAATCGTGGTCTCCCCGCTCATCGCCCTCATGCAGGACCAGGTCGACGCCCTTACCGCCGTCGGCGTGCGCGCCGCCTTTCTCAACTCCAGTCAGGACTCTGCCTCCCGCGGCCAGGTGGAGCGCGACTACCTCGCCGGCAACCTCGACCTGCTCTACGTGGCACCCGAACGGCTCTCGAGCGAGGCCACCAAGCGTTTCCTCGACCAGGGCACAATCGCGCTCTTCGCCATCGACGAGGCCCACTGCGTGTCGCAGTGGGGGCACGACTTCCGACCGGACTACCTCGCCCTCTCCGAACTCGCGGACCGTTGGCCCGACGTGCCGCGTATTGCCCTCACGGCAACGGCAACGGATGCGACGCACCAGGAAATCACCAGCCGCCTGCAGATGGGTGACGCCAGGCACTTCGTGGCGAGCTTCGACCGGCCCAACATCCAGTACCGCATCGTGGGCAAGTCCGAGGTGCGCAAGCAGCTGCTGTCGTTCATCAAGACAGAGCACCCCGATGACGCCGGCATCGTCTACGCGCTCAGCCGCAAGAGCGTCGACCAGACCGCCGCGTTCCTGCGGCAGAACGGGCTCAACGCCCTGCCGTACCACGCAGGCCTCGACGCCGGGCTCCGCGCCCGCACGCAGTCGAAGTTCCTGCGCGACGAGGGCGTCATCATCGTGGCGACCATCGCCTTCGGCATGGGCATCGACAAGCCCGACGTGCGCTTCGTTGCGCACATCGACCTGCCCAAATCAGTCGAGGGCTACTACCAGGAGACCGGCCGCGCCGGCCGTGACGGCGCCCCCGCCAACGCCTGGCTCGCCTATGGCCTCTCCGACGTGGTGCAGCAGCGCCGCATGATCGACGAGTCGCCGGGCGACATGAGCCACCGACGCAAGCTTTCCGCGCACCTCGACGCCATGCTCGCGCTCTGCGAAACCGTGCACTGCCGCCGCGTCAACCTGCTGCGCTACTTCGGCCAGACCAGCGAGCCGTGCGGCAACTGCGACACCTGCCTCCAGCCGCCGGAGGCCTGGGACGGCACGGTGCCGGCCCAGAAGCTGCTGTCTACCATCGTGCGCCTGCTGCGCGAGCGCAACCAGAAGTTCGGCGCCGGCCACCTCATCGACATTCTCCGCGGCAAAGAAACTCCTCGTGCCACGCAGCACCGGCACACCGAGCTCAGGACCTGGGGTATCGGCGCTGACCTGAGCGATCAGCAGTGGCGCGGGGTGGTGCGGCAGATGCTCGCGCAGGGCTACCTTGCCACGTCGGGGGAGTACGGCACCCTGATCCTCACGGACACTGCGGCCGAGGTTCTTGCGGGAAGCCGCCAGGTGCAGCTACGCACCGAGCCCGACCGGCCCGTGCGCTCGGCGGGAGCCCGAAGTTCGAGTAAGAAGGCGGCGGCCGCCGACCTGTCGCCCGAGCAGGCGACGCTGTTCGAGGCCCTCCGCGCGTGGCGTTCCGGGCAGTCGAAGGAGCAGGGCGTTCCCGCGTACATCGTGTTCGGCGATGCCACGCTCCTCGCTGTCGCCGCAGCCAAGCCCACGAGCATGGGCGAACTCGACGGCATCACCGGCATCGGCGCCAAGAAGCTCGAGGCCTACGGCGAGGCACTCCTCGAGGTCGTCGCGGCCGGTCCCTCCTGACCGCTCCCCGCATGGGGGAATTGTGGGGGATAGCTGAGAGATAGCTGAGGTCGTTGCGGAAACCTACAATACGGATGCCGCGCGACGCATGCTTCTTTGTAGGCCGCTCACGCACCATTTCACACGCCGCGGCGGGCGCTCTACCGTGGGCGGAAAGCGACGTTTTCGCGCGAAACAGTTAGGACCAACGATGGCCGACACCATTCAGCGCCCCACCACCGGCACCGCTCCCGCCGAGCAGATCACAGACACGGGGCCGGTTGCCGTTGGCGGCGTGACGACCCCGCCCACGGTTGACGTAGCGCGGCTCGGCCGCCAGCTGCTGGGCACCTGGGCCGATGTGCGCATCCAGGCCCGCGAGCTTTCCGCACGCCCCGACATGCAGGGGATCCCCGGCCTGTCGATGCACGAGCACCGCACACGCGTCTTCGGCCAACTCAAGGTTCTCGCCGACAACGGCCACGTGCTGCGTGCGTTCCCGACGTACCTCGGCGGGCAAGACGACCACGGCGGCAACGTCGCCGGGTTTGAAGAACTCGTTATCGCCGACCCTAGCTTGCAGATCAAGGGCGGAGTGCAGTGGGGCCTGTTCGGCGCCGCCGTGCTGCACCTCGGCACCAAGATCCATCACGAGAAGTACCTGCCCGACATCATGAACCTCACAGTGCCCGGCGCCTTCGCAATGACCGAGATCGGCCACGGCTCCGACGTGGCGAGCATCGGCACCACGGCCACCTTCGACCCCGAGACCGACGAATTTGTCATCCACACCCCGTTCCGCGCCGCGTGGAAGGACTACCTCGGCAACGCCGCGAAGGACGGCATCGCCGCCGTCCTGTTCGCGAAACTCATCACGCAGGGCGTGAACCACGGCGTGCACGCGTTCTACCTGCCCATTCGCGATGAGACCGGCGCGTTCCTGCCGGGCATCGGCGGTGAAGACGACGGCATCAAGGGCGGCCTCAACGGCATCGACAACGGTCGGCTGCACTTCGATCACGTGCGAATCCCGCGCGCGAACCTGCTCAACCGCTACGGCGACGTGACCGCAGACGGCACCTACACGAGCTCGATCTCGAGCCCGGGCCGCCGCTTCTTCACGATGCTCGGCACGCTCGTGCAGGGTCGTGTGTCGCTCGACGGCGCCGCCACGGCGGCATCCGCTCTCGCACTCACGATCGCCATCACCTACGGGGGCCAGCGGCGTCAGTTCACAGCGGGCAGTCCCGTCGATGAAGTGGTCATCCTCGATTACCAGCGCCATCAGCGGCGGCTGCTGCCGCGCCTCGCCACGACTTACGCGCAGACGTTTGCGCATGACGAGTTCCTCGTGAAATTCGACGACGTGTTCAGCGGCAAGGCCGACACGGATGCCGATCGGCAAGACCTCGAGACCCTCGCCGCGGCGCTCAAGCCGCTCTCCACCTGGCATGCCCTCGACACCCTGCAGGAGGCCCGCGAGGCCTGCGGCGGTGCCGGGTTCATGGCAACCAACCGGCTCGTTGGCCTGCGCGCCGACCTCGACGTGTATGCCACGTTTGAGGGCGATAACAACGTGCTGCTGCAGCTTGTGGCCAAGCGCCTGCTCACCGACTACAGCCGCAAGTTCGCGAAAGCGGATGTCGGCGCCCTCGCCCTCTACGTTGTCCAGCAGGCGGCCGGTCGCGCCTACCACGGCACGGGCCTGCGTACCCTTACCCAGGTCGTGACGGACCGCGGGTCGACGGCGCGTTCGGTCGGTGCCCTGCGCGACACAGACGTGCAGCGCGAGCTGCTCACCGACCGCGTGGAGACCATGATCGCCGACGTCGCGGGCAAGCTGCGCGCGGCCACGAAGCTTCCCCGGAAGGAAGCGGCCGACCTGTTCAACGCGCATCAGAACGAACTCATCCAGGCGGCGCGCGCACACGCCGAACTGCTGCAGTGGGAGTCGTTTACCCGCGCGCTTGAGAAGACCGAAGACCCCGGCACGAAGCAGGTGCTCACCTGGCTGCGAGATCTCTTCGGCCTCGGTCTGGTCGAGAAGAATCTCGCCTGGTACCTCATCAACGGGCGCCTCTCGGCCAAGCGCGCACAGGCGGTCACGGCATACATCTACCGGCTGATCGCC
>DASROV010000008.1:0-8348 GCA_035646755.1 Trueperaceae bacterium
CCAGGGCAAGGGGCTCGTCACACGCACCATGCGCGCGCTCATGCGCCACTTCTTCGAAGGGCGCGGCCTCGGCCGGGTCTCGGTGGGCCTCGATCCTCGCAACGAGCGCTCACTCAATGTCGTCAAGCGGCTCGAGCTCGAGCCTGAGGCGATCCTGCGCCGCGTGCACGTCGACGTCGACGGAGCCAGTAGCGACCTCGCGATGTTCGGGCTGCTGCGCGAGGACTGGGAGGCGAGGCAGGCCGCCCCGAGCCGGGCGGCGCTGCCCGTGCCGCGCTTCTGTCTCGAGGTCGACGCCGACGAAGATCTCTACCTCGGGCTGTTCGAGCGCGACGACGCCGAATCGTTGGCGGCGCTGGTGGCAGCCAACGCCGAACAGTTGAGGCCGTGGCTGCCGTGGGTCGACGACCGCGGGCCAGAGGCTCAACTCGCCTTCATCACCGGTCGGGCGCTACCGGCCATCGCCGGCAGCGCCGGCTTCGAGGCCGGCATCTGGTCAAGGGGACGACTCATCGGCGCGGCGGGCGTGCACTCGGTCGACGAGCGCAGCCGCTCGGCGATGATCGGCTACTGGCTGGCCGAGCCCGAACAGGGCAAGGGCATCGTCACGCGCGTAGTGCGGGCCATCGCCGAGCGCTGTTTCTCCGAGAGGCTGTTCGCCGACGGCCCGTTCGAGCGGCTCGAGATCGCGGCCGACGCGCTCAACCTGCGCAGTCGGGCCGTGGCCGAACGTCTTGGTTTCACTTTCGAAGGCGTGCTGCGGCGTCAGCCTTTCGGCGCCAAAGGATACGTGGACCTCGCCATCTACGGCGTGTTGCGCAGCGAGTGGGAGGCGCTCGGGGCAGACGTCACCACGTCACCGCTCGGCCCCGTCTCAGAAAGCTCGGCTACGATAGCCGCAGTACGCGGAAAGGGGACGACCATGGACAGTGATCATCAGACGGACAGGCAGCGGGGCGGCGATGTGCCGTTTGGCGAGCGACGGGTAAGTGAGCGACGGGTAGACGAACGACGGGCAGACGAGCGACGACCGACTGGCGAGCGCCCGGACGACGAGCGCCCGGCCGGCGAGCGAAAGCGGCGCGACGACGAGTCTCGACCGGGCAGCGACGCGGCGTTGGACGAAGCCCTCGACGAGAGCTACCCCGCCAGCGACCCGCCTTCCCACGAGGCTCCTCACACCGAGCAACGCCGCCACGACCTCGAACAGCGTGAGGAGCGCGAAGAGAACCTCGACGACGCCCTTGACGACACGTTCCCGGCGAGCGACCCGGTCTCACAGAACATGCCACACCGCGGCAAAGCCGACGACGAGTAGGTCGGCTCGGTCACACCGACTACCCCCCTCCCCCCCCGGGGTGTTACTCTGTCCGACAGGGAACATCCCAGGAGGCAGATATGACGCAGAACACCACCGCACTGAAGATCGAAGGCATGAGCTGCTCGCACTGCAAAGCCGCCGTGCAGAAGGCCCTCGAAGGCGTTGACGGCGTCGTTCGCGTCGAGGTCGATCTCGGCACTGGCCTGGCCACAGTTGCGGGCACCGCCGACCGCGAGCGGCTCATCGCCGCGGTGGTCGGCGAGGGTTACCGCGCCGCGCCGCAGGCCTTATGACGGCAGGCGACGGCCTCGTCGCGGCGGACGATGTCGGCCACGCCGACGGCACCGCTGAACTTAGCTGCCTGCACCTCGACCCGGCCACCCGACAGGACGCGGTCGCGCGCTTGCGGAGCGTGCGTGGACACGTCGAAGGCGTGCTGAGGATGCTGGAGGACGAGCACGTCTACTGCGTCGACGTGCTCAAGCAGGTAAGCGCCGTGCAGGGCGCCGTTCGCAAGGTGTCTGAGGCCATCTTGCGCTCCCACATTCGCGACCACGTGGTCACGGCCGCGATACGGGGCGACGCCGACCAGATAGTCGATGAGCTCATGGAGGCGCTGAAATACAAGCTATGAACGCGCGGGAGATCGAACCTTTCACCAGCGCCCCAGGAACCGCCACCACGGAGCTGAGCGTCGCCGGCATGACCTGCGCGAGCTGCGTGGCGCGTGTCGAGCGGGCTTTGCAGAAGGTCGACGGCGTCGTCGATGCCACCGTCAACCTGGCGACCGAACGAGCCAACGTCACCTACGCGCCGCTAGAAGTAGACGTCGAGCGTCTCAAGGCGGCCGTCGCCGCGGCCGGCTACGAGGTCATCGGGGACGGCGCCGACGAGCACCGCGCCGACGTCGAGCGCGAGGCCAAGGTGGCCGAGCGCGAGCGTTTGCGGCGTGACGTGGTCGTGGCGGCAGCCTTCACCCTGCCGTTGTTCCTGCTCGAGATGGGCGCCATGTTGGTGCCGGCGTTCGGTGACTGGCTGCATGCCTTAATGCCGGAACGCGTGCGCTTCGTGCTGATGTTCGTTTTGGCCTCGGTCGTGCAGTTCGGCCCTGGACGGCGCTTCTTCCGCCTCGGCTTCGCCGCCCTCAGGCGCGCCGCTCCCGACATGAACTCCTTGGTGCTCATCGGCACCAGCGCGGCTTACGGCTACTCGGTCGTGGCCACCTTCCTGCCACGCCTGCTACCGGCTGGCTCGGTCCATGTCTACTACGAGGCGTCTGCGGTGATAGTCACGCTCGTCCTGCTCGGCCGCTACTTCGAGGCCAGGGCCAAGGGTCGCACCGGGGACGCGATCCGTGCCCTCGTCGCGCTCAGGCCGGAACGGGCCACCGTGGTTCGCGGCGACGCCCTCGTCGAGGTCGACATCGCCGCGGTACGCCTCGGTGACGTGGTCCAGGTGAGGCCCGGGGAACGCGTACCGGTCGACGGCGTGGTCGTCGCCGGCAGCTCCTACGTCGACGAGTCGATGATCACCGGCGAGCCGCTGGCGGTCGACAAGAGTCTGGGTGACGAGGTCGTGGGGGGCACCATCAACACCACCGGCTCGTTCGACTTCCGCGTGACCAAGGTGGGCGCCGACACACTGCTGTCACAGATCGTCGCCATGGTCGAAGCGGCCCAGGGCGCCAAACTGCCCATCCAGGCGCTCGTCGACAAGGTCGTGAGGTACTTCGTTCCTGGCGTGCTCGCCGTCGCCGCGCTTACCTGCTTGGCCTGGCTGGTCTTGGTCCCCGGTGACGGGTTCGACCTCGCCTTGGTGAACACCGTCGCGGTGCTCATCATCGCTTGCCCGTGCGCGATGGGCTTGGCGACGCCGACGTCGATAATGGTCGGCACCGGCAAGGCCGCCGAGCTCGGCGTGCTGTTCCGTAACGGCGCCGCCCTGCAGGCGATCGGCAGAGCCGGCATCGTGGCGCTCGACAAGACCGGCACCCTCACCAAGGGCAGGCCCGAGCTTACCGACCTCACGCTCACACCGGCCGCTGCCGAGCTTGGTCTTGGCCGGCAGCGCCTGCTCGACCTCATCGCCGCCGTCGAGGGCCGCTCCGAGCACCCCATCGCCGCCGCGCTGGTAGCGGCGGCAGGGGCAGGAAGCAGCGATGGCAGCGGCGCCGGCCCCGTGGTGCGCGGTGAGGTCGTCGACTTCGAGGCGGTTCCCGGGCACGGCGTGAGCGGCACCGCGCTGATCGCCGCCGCTTCAGCCGGCGAACGCGGCCAGGAATGGCGGGTCCACGTCGGCTCGGCGCGGTTCATGCAGCGCGTCGGCGCCGCGCCAGATGAGATCGCCAGGGCCGCTGGAGATGCGTTGTCGTCCGAGGGCAAGACCGTGGTCTACGTGGCTGTAACCGCCGCCGCGGCGACGGCGGTTCACCTCGTCGCGCTCGCCGCCGTCGCCGATCCGCTCAAGGAGTCGAGCGCCGCGGCGGTCGCCGACCTGCGGGCGCTCGGGCACGAAGTGGTGATGGTGACCGGCGACGACTCGCGCACGGCACACGCCGTGGCGCGGCTTGTCGGCATCGACAAGGTGCTGGCCGAGGTATTGCCGGCCGCCAAGGCGGAAGCGGTGAGGTCGCTACAGGCCGGGGGACAGGCGGTGACGTTCGTCGGCGACGGCATCAACGACGCTCCCGCGCTCGCTCAGGCCGACGTCGGCGTCGCCATCGGTACCGGCACCGACGTCGCCATCGAGTCGGCCGACGTGGTGCTCATGGCCGGCGACCTGAAGAGCGTGGCGAAAGCGGTCTCCCTGTCAAGGGCCACCCTGCGCAACATCAAGCAGAACCTGTTCTGGGCGTTCGCCTACAACGTCGTGCTGATACCCGTGGCCGCCGGCGTTCTCTACCCGTCGTTCGGGATCCTGCTGTCGCCGATGCTGGCCGCCGCCGCCATGGGCCTCTCCAGCGTGTTCGTCGTGACCAACGCACTACGGCTACGCAGCTACCGGCCTCCCGCCAACGTCGAAAGGCGAGCGGGCGGAGGCAGACCGCGAGTCGAGCCACGGGTGGCTCGGAACCCCGCCTAGCTCGGAACCCCGCCTAGCTCCCTCTTGAGTTCCAGCCGGGGGCGCGTTCTCGCAGGCTGGTCTCGACTACCTGTCTCGGCTCGGCGCCTCAGAACCCCACGGCCTGACCGTCCTTGCGGTGGTCGCTGCCGGCGATGTAACCGTCCCCGTCGGGCAGGGCAGCGATTAACTGCGCCCCGCCGTACAGGTAGCTCTCTTCCGGCTCTGTGACCTTGACGTCGTGCCCACGGCGGCGTAGCTCCTCGAGTACGTCGGCGTCGAAGCCGGGCTCGACGTTGACGCGGCTGCCGGCGACGACCTGCCACCTGGGTGCGTCGCTCGCGGCTTGCGGGTTCTGCTGCTGCAGCAGCATGCGCACGACCATCTGCACATGACCTTGCGGCTGCATGGGTCCGCCCATGACGCCGAAGCTCGCCACTGGCCCACTCGGACCCATGAGGAAGCCCGGGATGATGGTGTTGAAAGGCCGCTTGTTGCCTGCGACCACGTTCGGGTGGCCGGCTTCGAGCGAGAAGCCGAGCCCGCGGTTCTGCAGGCTGATGCCGGTGGCGGGCACCACGACACCGGATCCGAACCCCTGATAGTTCGACTGGATGAACGAGACCATCATGCCGTCACGGTCGGCGGTGGTCAGGTAGACCGTGCCGCCTGGTCGCGGCGCGCCGTGACCTGGGTCGGATGCCCTTGCCATGTCTACCTGGCGCGCCCGTGCGGCAAGATAGCCGTCGTCGAGCAGGTCGCCTACGTTGACGTCGAGATGCTCGGAGTCGGCGACGTAACGGTGGGCGTCGGCGAAGCCTAGTTTCATCGCTTCCAGCTGCAGGTGCAGCCAGTCCGCGGAGTTGACAGAGGTGTTGGCCAGGTCGGTGTGGCGCAGCACCCCGAGCGCGATGACGGCTGCCAGCCCTTGGCAGTTCGGAGGGATCTCGTGCAGTTCGTGGCCCGCGAAGCGTGTGGCTATGGTGCCCACCCATTCGGCCCGGTGCGACGCGAGATCGTCGTGCCTCATGGCCGCGCCCTCGACTTCGGCGGCCGCCACGATGGCGTCGGCCAGCTCGCCGCGGTAGAACGCTTCGCCGTCGCTCGCCGCGATCAGCTCGAGGCTGTGGGCCTGGGCGGGGAAGCGCCAGATCTCCCCGGGCCGTGGCGCCGCGCCGCCAGGCAGGAACGCCGCAGCGAAATCGGCTCTAGCGCCGAGTACCTTACCGGCCCTGTGCCACGCCGAGGCGATGCCGGGCGAGACGGGGAAGCCGTCCGCGGCATACGACACAGCCGGTTCGAGAAGCTCGGCGAACGGCAGGCGCCCGTGGGCCCGTGACAGCTCTACCCACGAAGCCACAGCTCCGGGCACCGTTACTCCGTCCCAGCCGAGGCCGTCGATAGCACCCTGGCTGAGCAGCCTCGCACTGTCCAGTCTTGTCGGCGAGCGGCCCGCCGAGTTGAGCCCGTGCAGCGCGGCGCCGTCCCAGAGGATGGCGAAGGCGTCGGAGCCGAGGCCGTTGCCCGTCGGCTCGACCACGCACAGCGCCGCGGCGGTGGCGATGGCCGCGTCGACCGCGTTGCCGCCGCGCAGCAGCATCCGCAGACCGGCCTGAGCGGCCAGCGGTTGCGAGGTGGCCACGACGTTGCGGGCCAACACGGGTTGGCGGGCGGACGGATAGGGGAGCTCGGGCGAAGGCCGATACGAGCTTACGGTGCTCACGATTTGTCCTTGGCGGGAACCCGGCCGGGAGTCGTGTCGGTGCCGTCGGCAGCACCGTGGACGGTGGCGCGATCCTTGCCGCGGCTAGCGCCGTGGTCGTTGCGGTGGTCCGTGTCCCCGCCCGGTCCGTCGGCCTCGGCGAACCAGGCGCGCCAGTCCCACGAGCTCTTCAAGACGTCGGCAAGCTGCAGCGTCTCGGTGCCGACGATGTCGGGCGCCAGGCGCGGCAGGTCGATGGCCACGAAGTCGTGTAGCGCCCGCATGTCACGGTGGAGGGTCTGGATGACGATGTCGGCCGAGCCGAAGGAGACGCCGACGAACCGAACCGTGGGCAGCTGCGCCAGCGCTTCGGCGACCTCGTGGACGGTCCCTGGCCGTGTCCTGATGAGCGTGATGGCCGTAGTGCTCACGCCCAGGCCGAGTGGATCGCCGACGGCGGTGATGCGAATCAGCCCCGATTCGGAGAGGCGGTTGACCCTGGCCCTCACGGTGGCCTCCGCGACGTCGAGGTCCCGGGCGATGTCGCGGTAGGGGCGGCGCCCGTCCTCCTCCAGCGCGACGATTATGCGTTTGTCGAGGTCGTCGATGCGCACTCGTGCCTCCTGCCCGATGGTCGAAGTTCTCTTACGTGGCGCCGTTCCGCATGCAGGGACGGCCGGCTTCGGGCGCTGCGCGGAGCATACCGCGCCCGGAAAGTGCTGCGCATCGCGCAACGTCAACAGGTAAACATGTTGACCATGCGCGGCAAAGCGTACTATTCTTTGCGCGAAGCACCCAGACAGGCCGCGGATCATGGTGTTACGCGCTTGGCGGCCGGCATCGGGAGGGCATCATGGCCGCGAGTCTTCGACGTTGGTTGGCCGTCAGCGTGACGGTAACGCTACTCACGGGCGCCTTGGCACAGTCGACACTGCGCATAGGGCTGGCTGAGGACCCCGACATCCTCGACCCCGCCTTGGCCCGCACGTAACGTTGGTCGGATCGTCTTCGCCAGCCTCTGCGACAAGCTGTTCGACATCGACACCAGCTCGAACGTCGTGCCGCAGCTGGCCACGGGCTACACCACCTCGGACGACGGGCTCACCGTCAGCATCGACCTCCGCCCCGACGTGACCTTTCACGACGGCACGCCGATGGACGCCGAGGCCGTGAGGTACAGCCTCGACCGCTCGAAGAACCTTCCCGGCTCGAACCGCGCAAGCGAACTCGAGCAGTTGGAGTCAGTAACTGTCGTCGATGAGGACACCGTCGAGCTGCACCTGAGCACGCCGTTCTCGCCACTCATCGCGCAACTGGCCGACAGGGCAGGCATGATCGTCTCGCCGACAGCGGCCGAGGCGGCCGGCGAGGACTTCGGCAACGCCCCCGTCTGCGCCGGACCGTTCAAGTTCGTCGAGCGCGTGGCACAAGACCGGATCGTGCTCGAGCGCTTCGCCGACTACTGGAACGCCGAAGCCATCGCCATCGACGAGGTAGTGTTCCTGCCTATTCCCGATAGCAGCGTTCGCCTCGCGAACCTGCAGTCAGGCGACCTGCAGCTCATCGAACGACCCGCACCGA
The DNA here is from genome assembly GCA_035646755.1 of Trueperaceae bacterium. GTDB lineage: Bacteria > Deinococcota > Deinococci > Deinococcales > Trueperaceae > DASRWD01. The sequence continues at coordinate 7,665 of DASROV010000008.1, forward strand.
CCGACCTCGCCATCATCCGGTCCGACGCCAACCTGGTCGTGCCGAGCGCTCCGAGCCTCGGCTACCAGGGCATCACCATCAACCTCTCCAACCCGGAGCCGCGGGACGATCCTCTGTCTAGCGACGTACGCGTGCGCGAAGCTTTCGAACTGGCGATCGACCGCAACACGATCAACGACGTCGTGTTCGGTGGCGAGTTCGTCGTCGGCAACCAGCCGGTGCCGCCCTCCAGCCCGTGGTACGTGGCCGACATACCCGTGCCCGAACGCGACCTCGAGCGCGCCCGCGCCCTGCTCGACGAGGCGGGCGTCGAGCGAGTGAGTCTCGAGATGATTGTGGCCAACAACCCTGAGGCCGTGAGGGTGGGCGAAGTGATCCAGGCGATGGCCGGCGAGGCGGGCTTCGATGTCACCCTGCGCGCCACCGAGTTCGCGACCGCGCTCGACCTCCAGGAACAGGGCCAGTACGCCGCGTTCCCGGTCGGATGGTCCGGGCGCATCGATCCGGACGGCAACATCCACCAGTTCCACACCTGCGAAGGGGCGCTAAACGAGTCGGGCTACTGCAACGAAGATGTAGACAGGCTGCTCAACGAAGCCAGGGCCGCCACCACCACGGAAGAGCGCTACGACCTCTACCGCCAGGCGCTCGAGCTCTACCTGCCCGACCGGCACATCATCTACC
>DASROV010000009.1:0-5294 GCA_035646755.1 Trueperaceae bacterium
CGTCCGGGTCGCCGTCGGCGAAGTACGGATGAAAGCGCACGAACAACAGGTCGGCGCAGAACACGACGCCCGAGTCGGGTACCACCAACACAGCGTCATCCGGCGTGTGAGCGGTGCCGAGACTGAGCAAATGCGTCGAGCGGTCCGAACCGTGGAACCACATCTCCTGTTCGAAGGTGACGTCGGGCTTGGGTACGCCGCAACGGGCCGCCGTCGCCGCCAGGGCTTCCCAGTAAGTAATCGCCAGAACGCCGTGCGCGCGGATCTCGGGAACGGCGCTGGCCGCAGCCGCCCGCGCCCTGGCGAGGCCGGCCTCGGCATGGTTACGGTCGCTGATTAGCTCCTCGACGCCGCGCGTCTCGAGCAGGCGCCTGGTCTCCTCGCTGGCGAAGACGGCCACGCTTGGGAGACCTTGGGCGCCGCGCACGTGATCGTTGTGATAGTGGGTGAGGGCCACGAAGTCGGGCGGCCGGCCGGTGAGTTCGCCAGCCAGCCGCCCGAGGTCTTCGCCGGACTCCGGCGTCATGCCAGGATCGGCGACGAGCGTGCGACCGCCGAGGTCGACGATCGCGGCGTTGCAGATGGCCCAACCGCCGGGTCTGTGCAGGGCGGCCCACACCCCTGGCGCTAGAGGCCGTACCTCGTAGTGCTCGCTTGTCGGAACGACCTTGGACGCTGGAGCTACGGGCCTGGGCATGCCCGACTTTAGAACAGAGTGGTCACTTTGGCGCATTAGTTCGCCGCACGATAGCTGAGTAGCTCTGAGGCCGGTGAAACCGCACAATGGTAACGGCCGGCCATTCGCTCGGCCGGCCGCCCAGAATCAAGGCGTGCGGGGCTCTATTCCCAAGCGCTCACAGGGCCGTGCCGTAGAAGCGGGCTTCGTCGCCGTCGGTCTCGGCGCTGATCGTGCCGACGGTCGCCTCGAACGAGGTCGCCCAGGAATCGGCGACGTTTTCGGCAAGCGCGGCCGGGTCGAAGCCGAGGAACACGTAGATCGTCTCGCCTTCATCGACGTCTCCGAGGTCGAGGCTCAGACCGGTCTCGGTCGATTCGACCTCGATGCCGGCGAAGCCGCCGACTTCGGCCACCACGGTGGGGGTGAGTCCTTCCGCGAGGGGGACGGTGAGCATGACGTCATTGGCGTCGGCGAAGCCATCGTTGTCGATGAGCAGGGCGGCCCACAGGAGATCCTCGGTGGCCAGGGGATCCTCAGCGGTGTCGCTCTCCTCGAGCGCGGTCGTGAACTCCTCGGCGAAGCGTTGTGGACCGCCGACGGTGTAGATGACGTCGAGGCGCGGCACGCTCAAGCGCTGCTCGTTCGCTTCCGCAATGGAGTTGGCGCGCCGGGCGGAGGAGATCGCCCAGATGAAGAGGATGGCCACGAGTATGAACAGGACGACGATGATGCCGGTATTGCTGCGGCGGGCGGTGTCTTGGGACATGGTGGTTCCTTCCACGTGTCATGAGAGTTAAGGGCAGCTTGTGGGGGTGCCCGGGGTCCTGCAGACTGGGTGGAAGTGTCAGACGAAGTTGGTGTGGTTCCAGAAGGCTGCCGTCACCAGTGTCCGTTGCCAGCGGGGCATCGGGACGATCGACACGGTACGGTCAGGTCTGGGAGGGTCGGACTCTGGAGCCAGGCGCCTCGCCCACGGCATGGCCGAGTCCTCGGGGCGAGCCAGCGTGAACTGGCTGCTGCTCACCTTGTCGAAGAACAGGGGTCGTCTCGCCAGCAGGGTCTCCTGCGTGGGCGAGGAGCCGAAGTACTCGGCGAGCGTTAGCGAGAGCCGTGGTAGGCCGGTAAGCGCCAGCATCAACAGGATGCCGAGGAGGAGCCCGGCACCTGGCCGGAGCTGCCGTGACAATCCTGCGAAGTAGACGTTCGCGGAAACCTCCGGCAGCCGGCCGTCGGCTCGTACCTCTCCGTAAGCACCTGCGTGAAGGCGTGGATATGTGTCGGGCCAAGCGATGCTTTCACCCTAGCGCACGATGCCGCAGCGCGCAGTCTCATCGTTCACGGCCGCGGGGTAATCGTAGCCGTTGATACCACCAGCGGTCTATGGCATCGTGATCGCCTTTTGGTGCGGTCCTCTGCACACGTCAAGGTGGATAGTCAAAGCAGGTTGGTGACTCCCGCTGTCTGAACGGCGTGACTGACCGTGTTCGGCATGGCGAGGGCTCTCGTCCTTATCAAGCAGGCCCTTCGTCTCGCAAGCTCCAGCGGGCGATGCGCGCGAAGATCGGCACCGTGGCGATCCCGAACGACTTCGGCCGCTTTGAGGTTGTGTGCTGGGAGATGCCGGATTGAGCCCCTGCCATTCACATGCCCTGGGCGCGTAACCGACTGATCTACAGCCGTGCCGAGCAGCGTACCGGAGGAGCGGTACGACGGCGAATATAGTGGTCGAGACGATGATATCTGTGCGGGTGCAACTGCTGGGGCCGGCGCGCGCGCACATTAGTGGCGAAGCGGTCGCTTTCAAGGCCGACAAGCGGTACCAATGCCTCAGCTATTTGGCCTTCAAGGGCGACTGGGTGAGCCGCGACGAGCTTGCGTATCTCTTTTGGCCCGACGTCAGCACGAGTGACGCCCGCCACAGCTTGCGGCAACTCGTCAAGCGCATTCGGGCGTTGCCGTGGCTGCCAGCGCTTGACACCGAAAGGGAGCGCATCCGCTGGCTGACGCAGACCGATACCGACGCCCTCGAGCGTCTACTCGAGCGGCACGATTATCCGAGCCTGCCTGCGGCCTATAGCGGCGACCTGCTCGAGGGTTTGATGGGCGGTGAGAGCAACGAGTTCACGTCATGGCTGGAGCACGAGCGCGAGCACCTGCGCGCTGCCTGGCGCAAGGCGCTGCTCCAGCATGCCCGCGAGCTCGAGAAGGAGGGCCGCTTTGACAAGGCCGTGACCATCATGGAGGTGTTGCTGGCGCGTGATCCACTGGACGAGGAAGCGGTGCGCGCAATGCTGCGCCTCGGCTTGCGGCTTGGTGACCGGCGACGGGTGCTTGACGAGTACCAGGGCTTCTGCCAGCAACTCAAGTTCGAGTTGGAGCTTGCGCCCACCACGGAAACCCAGCGGTTGGCCGGCGCGCTGCAAGCGGCGGCCTTCGACCCCGCAACCAGGCAGGACGCTTCCAGCATCGCCATCACCGAACCCGAACCTCCCGCGCTTCCCGAGGCCGCGACCAGCTTCATCGGCAGAGACCTGGAACTCGCCCACATCGCCCATCTGCTCGCCAAGCCCGACTGCCGCCTGCTTACGCTCACGGGCTTCGGCGGCGTGGGCAAGTCGCGGCTGGCGCTGCGAGCTACCGAGGAGCTAGCCCCGCGTTACGGCGATGGCGCGGCTTTCGTCTACCTGGAGGCATTTGAAAACCCGGAAGCCCTCCCAGTGGCCATAGCCAGCGGCTTGGGGCTAGCGCTCGGAGGGAGGGCCGAACCGCTCGAGCAATTGACGCAGCGGATCAAGGAAAAGCATCTCTTGCTCGTACTTGACACCTTCGAGCATCTCGTGGGCGGCGCGCCGCTCCTGGCACGGCTATTGGGCGCTTGCCCCAACCTGGACGTTCTCGTCACCTCTCGAGAGCGGCTGGGGCTCGAGACCGAGTGGCTGCTGCCGCTAGGCGGCCTCAGCTTCCCCCGCGCCGGCGATGCCAGCCTCCAAGACGCGCTGACCTACGACGCGTTGCAACTCTTGGTATTGCGCGGTGAGCGGGTGCGTCCCGGTTATTCGCTGAGAGAAACAGACTTGCCCCACGCCCTGAAGCTGTGTCGACTGGTGGACGGCTCGCCCCTCGGCCTGGAACTGGCCGCGGTGTGGCTGCGCGCCCTGTCTCTTCAGGAGATCGTTCTCGAGATAGAGGGCAACCTGGACTTCTTGGAGGGCGCCGAGAAGTCTGATCGCCAACGGGGCCTGCGCGCAGTCTTCGAGCACTCGTGGAAGCTTCTGAGACCCCGCGAACAGCAGGTTCTTAGCCGACTCTCGGTCTTTCGCGGCGGCTTTCGAAAGGAGGCCGCCGCGGTGATCGCCGGCGCGTCCATCGCGGTGCTGGCGGCGCTGGTGGACAAGTCACTGTTGCGGGTGTCGCTCGATGGGCGCTACGACCGGCACCCGCTCATGTACCAGTATGCGAGGGAGAAATTGGCGGGCGACCCTGAACCGTTCGGGAAGCTCCAGGCCAAGCACGCCAGCACCTACCTAGCCCTCGTAGAGGAAGGCGACGCGAACCCGCAAGGCGGCGAGCAGGATGCCCTCTTGGCCGCTGAAGGAGACAACCTTCGAGCGGCGTTCACCTGGGCAAGGGACGAGGGCGCGGTCCGGACCGAATTGCGTTTGGCGACGTCGCTTGCACGCCTGTGGCACCGACGAGGAAACATTCAAGAAGGCTTCACCCTGCTCGCCCCGACGCTGGCTCGCCCCGAGACGGCAAACTTTCCAGCGGTGCACGCAAGGGCGCTCTTGGCAGTGAGCGACCTGGCCCTCGCGCTTGGCAAGGTCGATGAGGCCCGCGTCTTCGCCGAAGATGGCCTGAGCATCGCGAAAAGGATCCGGGAAAGGAGGACCGTTGCCGCCGCCTTACTGCGCTTGGGCCACGTTGCGCGTCTGAGCGAAGGGAATCCCGCCGCGGCGCGTGTTCGCTACGAACAGAGCAGCGACATGTTGAGAGAGTTCGGCGACTCTCCCGGATTAGCCCTCAGCCTGAGCGCGCTTAGCGTCCTGGCGTACGAACGAGGCGATCTAGACACGGCGCAGAAGTGCGCCAAGGAGGGGCTTGCCGTGAACCGGCGCATCGGGCGGACGCGGGGTGTCGCTTACTGCCTTGGCGTTCTGGGGTCCATAGCCCTTGACAAGGGTGATCACGCCACCGCGACCTCGAACTACGAAGAGGAGCTCTCGATCTATCGGGACCTCGAGGATCCGCGCAACGTCGCGATGGTGCTGGCGAACTTGGGGAACGTCTTCGCCACCCAGGGCAACTCTTCGCGGGCGCGCGCACTGCAAGAGGAAAGTCTGGCCCTGCGCCGCCAGCTCGGCGACAAGGGGGGAATCGCCTTCGTGCTCGGCAACCTCGGGGGTTTGGCCCTCGACGAAGGGGAGTTCGCCAAGGCCAAGGCACTGCACGAGGAAAGTCTCGCGATGCGACGCGAACTCGGCGACAAGTTGCGCATCGGTGAATCGCTAAAGAGCCTGGGCCTCATCGCCAAGTACGAAGGCGATCTGTCCGCGGCCGAGTCTCTCCAGGAAGAGGGCTTGAACCTCCGGCGCGAGAGCGGCGATAAGTGGGGCAT
>DASROV010000010.1:0-2431 GCA_035646755.1 Trueperaceae bacterium
GCTCGGTGCGCTCGACGCCGACGGCCGGCAGCCGCGCCAACAGCGCGCAGGCGGTCGCGCCGACGTCAGGCAGTCGCCAACCGGGCGCCAGTTCGCACAGCGGGGCAAGCACGAAGGCGCGCTGGTGCAACCGCGGGTGCGGCAGGCTCAGGACCGGATCGTCAACAACTTCGAGCCCGTAGGCAAGCAGGTCGAGGTCGAGTATCCGCGGTCCCCAACGCTCGTCGCGTACCCGCCCGCGGCGCCGCTCGATGACCAGCAGCTCGTTGAGCAGCGCCCGCGGGCCAAGCTGCGGCCCGGCCATGGCGACAACGGCGTTGAGGTAGTCGGCTTGCCCGGCGGGGCCACCCACGGGCGTCGTGCGGTAGATGGACGAGCGGGTAAGCCCGTCACAGAGTCGAGCGAGCAGCGCGGCAGCGTTCCTCAACTCGTTGGCGCTGTCGCCGAGGTTGCTGCCGAGCGCGACGTAGGCGACGAGCGCTGTCGCTACGTCGGCCCGTGGCTCGTATGCGGCCACGGCCTCAACCGTCCTTAGGCCCGCTCACGCCGCAGTTCGAAGGCGACGTCACGCACGATCCCCGGCAACGGGGCGTGGGGCTTGTGCACCCGCACCAGCACCGCCATCACCTCTGGCTCCTCGCTCAGCAGAGCGCTGGCCAGGCTGTCAGCCAGTGACTCGATGAGCTTGTGCCGCACCTCGAGCACCTCGCGCCGCACCAATCGGTAGACGCGCGAGTAATCGACGGTTGCCGACAGCGTGTCGACGGCGGGCACGTCGACCTCGAGTTCGACGTCAACGACGAAGCGCGCGCCCTTCGCCAACTCGTAGTCGTGCACGCCGTGATAGGCGTGAAACTCCATGCCGCTCAAGACGATCTTGCCGCGCTCGGCCGCCATCAGCCACCTCCCTTATCGTTCCGGCTTACCACGGGTGGCGGCTCGTCAGCGGAGGGTTCCGAAGGTCGGAGTCGCCCCGACTCGGCCTCGAGCGCGGCAGCGACGACAAGGGCCTGACGGTGGGCTTCGACGTCGTGGACACGTAGCATCGCCGCCCCGCCGCGCGCGGCGACGAGGTGCGCGGCCAGCGTGGCGCCGAGGCGCTCCCGCGCGACGCCGGTTCCAGTGAGGCTGCCGAGGAAGCCCTTGCGTGAGGCGCCGACCAGCAGGCCGTGGCCGCGCGCGGCCAGGGCGGCCGTCGCGCGCAGCAACGCGAGGTTGTGCTCGACGGTCTTGCCGAAGCCGATGCCGGGGTCGATGAGCACGTCTGGAACGCCGGCGCTCAACGCCTCAGCGGCCGCGCTCGCCAGGAAGTCGCCCACCTCGGCGACGACGTCTTCGTAACGCGGCTCGTGCTGCATGGTGCGCGGCTCGCCGCGCATGTGCATGACCACCGCGGGCGCACCGGCAGCGGCGCAGACCTCGCGCATCGCGGGGTCTTGCAGGCCGCCGATGTCGTTGACGATCCTCGCCCCGGCTTGCAGCGCGGCGCGTGCCACCGCCGGTTTCCTGGTGTCGACGCTTACCAGCACGCCTGCGGCGGCGAGCGACTCGATGGTGGGCAGAATGCGCTTCAGCTCGGCCGCCTCAGCGACTGGGGCGGCGCCCGGCCGGGTCGACTCACCGCCGACGTCGACGACGAGCGCTCCCCTCTCCCGCAGCTCGAGCCCGGCCCTCACCGCGGCGCCGCTAGCGAGCAGGTCTCCGCCGTCCGAGAAGCTGTCGGGCGTGAGGTTGAGGACGCCCATGATGGCGGGGCCCCGCCAACTCAGGGTAGTGCCGCCAGCGGGCAGGGGCGCGCCGAAGCGCAGCTGGTGTTGCCTGACGAACGGGCCGGTCATCGTCGCTTGGGCGCCGGTGCCTTGCCGCCGTGCGAACCGGCCAACGAGCGTTCGCCTGTCACCCGCCTGTCCCCCGCCCGCCGGTCGCCAGCACGTCTGGCGCCCAGTCCGCCGGCTTCGGCGCCAGGTCGAAGCGCCACGCCACCGCCTGAGCGATCCGGTCGGAGGCGCGACCGTCGCCGTAGGGGTTGGGCGCCGAGCGCATGCGCTCTAGCTCGGCTGGGTCGCTCAGCAGGTCGAGCAGGGCGCTCTCTACCTCGGCTGGGTCGTTGCCAAGGAGCTTGAGGACGCCGGCCTCGACGCCCTCGGGCCTCTCGGTAACGTTACGAAGTACCGCCACCGGTCGACCCAGCGCGGCTCCCTCCTCCTGGATGCCACCGGAGTCGGTGATCACCAGCTCGGCGGCACTTAGCAGCGCGACCATCGAAGAGTAGTTCCACGGTTCTGTCAGCATGACGTTGGCCACGCCTTCGAGGGCCGGCCGCACCGCATCCTGCACGGCGGGGTTGAGGTGCACGGGGTAGACAAAGGTGAGTTCGGGATTGGCCTTGGCTACGTTGGCCAGGGCCTGCGCCAACCCCGCCATCATGGGC
>DASROV010000011.1:0-3821 GCA_035646755.1 Trueperaceae bacterium
GCCGTGCATGGCTCCCAGGTCGGCACCGTGCATGGCCCACGGCCCGGCGCCGTGCTTGAGGTCGGCGCCGTGGCAGCCGACGTCATCTACCTCGACCCGATGTTCGCCGACGCCGGCAGCAAGGCGGCGCCGCCCAAGGGCATGGCCGTCCTGCGCATGCTGTTCGCCGGCGAGGACGAACTTACCGACGAGGCCGGGCACACGCTGTTGACCGCCGCCCGCCGTGCCGCTCGCAGGCGCGTGGTCGTGAAGCGTGCCCTCAAGGCGAGCCCGCTGGCGGGGGAGAGCCCGAGCGGCTCCATAACCGGCAGGACCGTCCGGTTCGACGTGTACCCGCCGCTATGATGCGCACATGTCAGAGGTAACCGAGCATGAGGTTCGGTCGGTCGCGCTAGTCGGCGGTGGGCTTATGGGCAGCGGCATCGCGGCGGTGCTGGTCGCGGCGGGCTACCGCGTCGAGCTATACGACCCTGAGGCCGTGGCGCGCGAGCGCTCGCGCGCCAGGGTCGGCAAGCTGGCCGGCGACGCCGCCGCGAAGGAGCGCTTCTCCGCCCACGCCGAGCTGGCGGCGGCCGTGGCCGCTGTCGACCTGGTGATCGAGGCCGTGCCCGAGGTGATCGAGCTCAAGCGCGAGCTATTCGCGCGCATAGACGAGCACGCTCCTGCGGGCGCGACGCTGGCGACGAACACCAGCGAGCTCTCGGTCACGCTTGTCGCCGCGGCCACTGCCCGGCCAGAGAGCGTCGTTGGCATGCACTGGTTCAACCCGCCCGAGAAGATGCGCCTAGTCGAACTCGTGCGCGGCGTGCGCAGCTCGCCCCAGGCCTTGGCCACGGCGAGCGCCGTCGCCGAGCGCTGCGGCAAGAGCGTCGTCACCGTCGAGGACCGGCAAGGCTTCGTGACCACGCGCGCCGTGGCCGCGCTGTTGGTCGAGGGCGCCAGGATCATGGAGGAGGGCGTCGCTTCCCTCGCCGACATCGACACCGCTGTAAGGCTCGGCCTCAACCACCCCATGGGCCCGCTCGAGCTGGCCGACTACATCGGGCTTGACACAGTGCTCTACATCGCCGATTCCTTGACCGCGGCTTACGGTGAGCGGTTTCGCGCGCCGCAGACATTGCGCAAACTCGTCGAAGCGGGGCGGCTCGGGCGCAAGAGCGGCGGCGGCTTCTACGATTACGACGAAGCGGGCACGAGGCTCCCGACCCACTAGAGTAAGACGCCCCCGAAGGGGCGCCGTGGCTGGCCCACAGGGATTCGAACCCCGACCGACCGGACCAAAACCGGGTGTCCTGCCATTAGACGATGGGCCATCGCCGAGGGAAAAATGGTTGGCCCACAGGGATTCGAACCCCGACCAACGGAACCAGAATCCGTTGTCCTGCCATTAGACGATGGGCCACCACGTCCAGCGCTAACTAGTCTACGAACTCCCGCGAGTCGGCGTCAACGGAGCCCATGACGGTGGCGGGCGGCCGCGGCCGGCCAAGCTTCCACCCGCCTCGCCGGCGCGGTATACTCCTGTGCGCTCGTCGCGGGCCGTCTGGTAACGTGACCGCCTTTGGCAGGCGTCAAAAACGCGTGGAGAGGTGCCGGAGTGGTTGAACGGGACGGTCTCGAAAACCGTTGTGTGGCTACGCTGCACCGTGGGTTCGAATCCCACCCTCTCCGCCACGATTGGCCGCCCAGCGGGGCGGCTTTTCCTTGCCGAGTTCCGGCCGGAAGCGCCTTACTCAGGGCCGCGAGGAGTGAAGATGCCAGTCACCGTCATCGACCACCCGCTCATCCAACACAAGCTCGCCGTGATGCGTGACCGAGACACCAACGTCCGTGACTTCCGCGAGTTGTGCACCGAGGTGAGCATGCTCATGGCCTTCGATGCCATGCGTGACCTCGAACTCGAGAGTGGGACGGTTCCGACGCCGGTCGCGACCGCCGCCGTGCAGCGCCTCGCCGGCAAGAAGCTGGCCCTTGTCGCGATCCTGCGCGCCGGCCTGGTCATGGTCGAGGGCATCTTGAGCATGATCCCCACGGCCCGCGTCGGACATATCGGGCTCTACCGCGACCCCAAGACTCTGCAGCCGGTGCGCTACTACACCAAGCTCCCCAACGACATCGCCGAGCGCGACACCTTCCTGCTCGACCCCATGCTCGCCACCGGAGGCAGCGCGGTGGCCGCCATCGAACTCCTCAAGGAACAGGGCGCGACCGCGATCAGGCTGCTATGCATAATCGGCGCACCTGAAGGCATCGAGACGGTCAAGCGGGCGCATCCAGACGTCAACATCATCCTCGCCGCGCGCGACGAGCGCCTCAACGAACACGGCTACATCGTGCCAGGCCTCGGTGACGCCGGCGACCGCATCTACGGCACAAGGTGACGCAGTCGCCTTGTGACGCCGGCTCAAGGTGACGGAGTCGCCTTGTGGCGCGGGTCAGATGACGTCCGAGGGATCCGCAGGAGCAATCCTTCACACCGCAAGGGCAAGCCGCTTGCGCGCGAGGGCGCTCATGTCTCAGACGTACAATCTTTGACGTGCAGCCCGCCGTACTAGACTATCTGCCGTTGGTGATCGCGACCTTCGCGGCCGCGATGATCACCGTCTTCCTGCTGGTCCCGAAGGTGCGCACCTTCGCACACAAGATTCGGGCCGTCCAACTAGGCGGCCTCGAACACGGCCACGGGCATAGGCAACACGACGGCGCCATCCCCAACATCGGCGGCATCGCCATTCTCGGAGGGTTCCTGCTCGCCGTCATGGTCGGCAGCCTGGTGGCGCCGGGCGTCATCGACGAGTACCGCGTCGAGCTGCTGGCCATCGCGCTTGGCGGCGCTTTGATGACGCTCGTAGGCTTCCTGGACGACATGTGGGAGGTCGGGCCGGCGCTGCGCCTCGCCGCCCAGGCCGTCGCGGCCGGCATCCTGGTCGTCAACGGCGTGCGCATCGGCTTCGTCACCGACTACTTCGGCGAGGGCGGACTGCTGTTCATGACCGAGACTTTGTCGGTGATCGTCACGCTGCTGTGGGTGATCGGCTTCACCAACGCTTTCAACTTCATCGACGGGCTCGACGGGCTCTCGTCGGGGATCGCGGCGATCTCGAGCATGAGCCTGCTTGCTGTCGCGGTGCAGTTCGACGACCGCGGGGCTGCGGTGCTGTTGCTGGCGGCGCTGGCCGGTGCCGCGCTCGGTTTCCTGCGCCACAACTTCGGGCCAGCCACGATCATCATGGGTGACTCGGGGGCCTACCTGCTCGGTTACGTGCTGGCGGCCGTCAGCGTGCTCGGCGCGCTGAAGGTGACGGCCGCGGTCACGGTAGTCGCCCCGATCCTGGTGCTGGCCCTGCCGGTGGTCAACATCACCCAGGTCACGCTACGCCGCATGCGGCGCGGTGCCGATCCCACGCTGGCCTCCAACGACCACATCCACGACATCCTGCGTGAGCGCTCTGGCTCCAAGCGCGGGACGGTGCTGCTGCTGTGGGCCGCGACGCTGCTGCTCGGCGTGGTGGGCATGCTGCTGTCCTCGACGCCGCCGGTGCTCACGCTGCTGACCCTGGGGCTGACGGTAGTGCTCATCGCCACCGTGTCATTGGCGCGGCTGGCCGAGGTGCGCAGGGGCGAACTGCCGGCGTGAGCGCGCAGGCAGCCGCTGGCCGTCCCCGCGTGGTGGTGGCGTTCGGCACCAGGCCCGAGGCCAACAAGATGGCGCCCGTTGTGGCGGCGTTACGTGAGCGCGGCGAGTTCGAGGTGCTTACGCTGGTAACGGGTCAACACCGCGAGCAGCTCGACGACTCCCTCGCCACTTTCGGCATCGTGCC
>DASROV010000012.1:0-4020 GCA_035646755.1 Trueperaceae bacterium
GTACTCGACCGGGTCCTCGACCGTCGTGACGTTCACTTCAGGCACCGCGATGCGCTTGAGGACGCTGAAGGTGGTGAACGACTTGCCCGAGCCGGTAGGGCCCGTGACGAGCACCATGCCCTTCTCCTGGTCGCGGAAGTACTCGATCGCATCCTGTGGCAGGCTGACGATGCTCAGAGCCTGCTCGTCGGAGTTGATTACCCTCAGCACCGCGCTCACGCTGCCGCGCTGGAGGAAGAGGTTGACGCGGAAGCGTCCGAGGCCAGAGACACTGTAGGCAAGGTCGACCTGATGCTTGTCCTCGAAGTGCGCCTTCTGCTTGGGGTTGCACATCATGTCGATAAGCGATTCGGTGGCGCGCGGCGTGATCTTGACCTCGTTGAGGGGCACCAGCTTGCCGCTTAGGCGGATCATCGCAGGTAGGCCGACGTGAAGGTGGAGGTCGGACGAGCCGCGTTCCACAGCCGACTTGAGTAGGTCGTTGAATAGCATGCGAGCAGCGTAAGGAGCGGCCCATGACGGCAGACTCGCGGCGTTCTTACGCGGTTCTTACCTGAAGGCGGCCCAGCGGCACTCATCGCTCCTACGTGAGCGCACATACTTTGCATGTACACTTCCGTGTCATGAATTCGACAGACTCGATTTCTACGCGCCCACGAGGCGCGAAGCCGCGCGGGTACGTTGGCGCGGCGACTTCATGCGGGCAGCGGGAGACGACATGCGGGTGATCGCCCTGTTGCTCGCCGTCGGCCTGATCGTGGTCGGCGGCTTCTGGTTGGCGCGCGACCGCTCCGGCGCCGCCGGCCAGGCAACGTCCACCGCCACCGAGGCCGCAGCTGACGCGGCCGCGGGCTCCGACGACCCGAGCGCCGCGGACGGGGAGAACCAAGAATCGACTGCGAACGAGAACTCCGAGGAGGCCTCAGACCCCGTACAAACCGACGAATCCGCCGCCCAGTCCGGATCGGACGCTGCGGCTGCTGGCGACGACCAAGGCGATGATGTGAACCAGGACGCGGGCGACGGCGACGACCCGGCAACTCCGACGGCTACGCCACCTGCCGACGGTGCGGCCGACGGTGCGGCCGACGCTAAGGCCGGTGACGAGGCCGCCGCTGCGGAAGAGCCTGCGCTGGGCAGCTCGCTTCCCGAGGGCTACGAGCCCGTCCCGTACGTCACCGAGGAGCCGCGCCGCGTCTTCGACGAGGCCGGCGAGGTCCTTGAGGAGGGCCTCGACTACGTCGCCGTGCTGCGCACCAACCGGGGCGACATCGTGGTCGACCTCTACGAGGACCGCACACCGGAAACCGTCAACAACCTCGTGTTCCTGGCGCTCAACCGCTACTACCAGGGCGTGCCGTTCCACCGCGTGCTCGAAGACTTCATGGCGCAGACGGGCGACCCGACAGGCACCGGTTCGGGCGGGCCCGGCTACACGTTCGAGGACGAGATCGTCGAGGGCCTGGTGTTCGACCGCGCCGGCCTCCTGGCCATGGCCAACGCCGGCCCAGGCACCAACGGCTCGCAGTTCTTCATCACCTTCGGCCCCACGCCGTGGCTCGACGGTGGGCACACGATCTTCGGGCACGTGCTCGCGGGCGAGGAGCTGTTCGACCAGATCGCCCGCGTCGACCCCGCCAGCCCCAGCGCCGTGGTGATGCCCGATGAGACGCTAGCCGAGCTCGCCGCGCAGGGTATCGAGCTACCTGGCGACCCCGAGCAGACGGTCGAGTCGGCGATCGACGAGCTCGTCGGCACCACACCCGTCGCCGGGCAATCGTTCACCGTTGCCGGCTACCGTGGCGTGCTCGGACAGATCGGCGAGAACCCGGCCTACGGCTTCTTCAACCAACCCGATACGCTGCTCAACGTGGTGATCGGCCAGCGGCCGGCGTCCTGAGCCGTTCACGCCAGCTGCGTAGCCGGTAAGGAGCCGGTCGTTCGCAGCGGCCGGCGGGAAGGTACTAACATGAGCGATGGACTTGACAGCGGCGAGTTTCGCCAGATCGAACCGTTGAGCGAGGAGCGCAAGACGCGCTTCCAACGCCCCGAACCGGTGCTCGAGGACGACGTCGACTACGTCGCCGCCATCGACACCAACAAGGGGCGCATGGTTATCGAGCTGTTCCGCGACTCGGCGCCTGAGACGGTGAACAACTTCGTCTTCCTGGCGCTCAACCGCTACTACGACGGCATCGTCTTCCACCGCGTGCTCGCGGACTTCATGGCGCAGACCGGCGACCCGAACGGGACGGGCACTGGCGGACCCGGTTACGAGTTCGGCGATGAGTTCGATCCCATGCGACCGCACGACGCCAAGGGCGTCATCAGCATGGCCAACGCCGGACCAGGAACCAACGGCTCGCAGTTCTTCATCACCTTCATCCCGACGCCCTGGCTCGACGGCCGCCACAGCGTGTTCGGCAAGGTGATCGAAGGCGAAGACGTGCTCGACCGCATCAAGCGCATCGATCCCGGCCAGCGCGGCGTGCAGCCCGACGTGATGGAGCGCGTGAGCATCTACGCCAGGCAGTAAGGGACTCGCCAGCTGGCCCGGCGTGTATTGCTAGCCGACCAGCGGCTCTACCTTCAGCAAGCGTTGCCTGGCCGCGTCGGCCAGGTGCTCGATGAACCCAGCGAGATTGACGCCCTTGCGCTCGGGCTCCTGGCGGCTGCGGAAGCTGACCGTGCCGCGCGACTCCTCGTCGTCGCCGACGATGACGATGTACGGCACCTTGTAGAGCTCGGCCGTGCGGATCTTGGCGTTCATGCGCTCGTTGCCGGCGTCGACCTCGCCGCGTAGGCCCGCCTCGGCCAGCAGGTTGACGATGCGGTTGGCGTAGCCGACGTGGCGATCGGCGATCGGCACAACCCGCACCTGCTCGGGCGCCAGCCACACCGGGAAGTCGCCGGCGAAATGCTCGATGAGGAAGCCGATGAGGCGCTCGTGGGTGGAAAGCGGCGCGCGGTGCAGGCACAATGGGACCTTGCGTTCGTTAGCGGCGTCGATGTAGTGAAGGCCAAGTCGGTCGGGCTGAGAGAAGTCGACCTGGTTGGTGGCGAGCGTGAACTCGCGGCCGATCACGCTCTTTATCTGCACGTCGATCTTCGGTCCGTAGAACGCCGCCTCGTCCTCTTCTTCTACGAAGGGCACGCCGGCCGCGGTTAGCGCTTGCCTCACCATCTCCTCGGTTTTCAGCCACAGCGCCTCGTTGTCGACGTACTTCTTGCCGAGGCCCGCCTTGGCGTGCCTCGACAGCCGCATCTCGTACTCCTCGATCCCGAACAGCCGGAAGTACTCGAGGTAGAGGTCGATTACCTTGAGGAACTCGCTCTCGAACTGCTCCTCGGTGCAGTAGATGTGCGCGTCGTTCATCTGCATGCTGCGCACCCGCATGAGGCCGATTAGGGCTCCAGAGTCCTCGTAGCGGTAGCAGGTGCCGTACTCGGCGAGGCGCAGCGGCAGGTCGCGGTAGCTGCGCGGCCTGGCCGCGAAGATCTTGTGGTGGAACGGGCAGTTCATCGGCTTGATGAAGTAGCGCACGCCGTTGTCGAGTTCCATGGCGGGGAACATCGACTCCTCGTAGTACGGCAGGTGCCCTGACTTGAGGAACAGGTCTTCCTTGGACAGGTGAGGGCTGCGCACGCGCTGATAGCCGGCGGCGTCCTCCATCTCCTTGGCGAGGCGCTCGATCTCGTCGATGAGCACGCCGCCGCGCGGCAGCCACAGCGGCAGACCGGGGCCGACGTCATCGTCGAGGACGAAGATGTCGAGCTCGGCGCCGAGCTTGCGGTGGTCGCGCTTCTTGGCTTCCTCGAGCTGCCAGAGGTGCTTGTCGAGCTCCTCCTTGCTTGCGAACGCGACGCCGTAGATGCGCTGCAGCATCGGGCGCTTCTCGTCGCCGCGCCAGTAGGCGCCGGCCACGCTCATCAGCTTGAAGTGAGGAGGCACGGCGCCCGTCGAGGGCACATGGGGCCCGCGACAGAGGTCGGTGAAGCCGCTCTCGCCGCCCTGCTCGT
>DASROV010000013.1:0-6697 GCA_035646755.1 Trueperaceae bacterium
GGTGCGGGCGGGCACGGCGTCGTTCACCAGCTCCCCGAGCGGAGCCGACGTCGACGTCAACGGCAACTACGTCGGCACCACGCCGACCGGCTCGATCCGCTTCGAGGCCGGCAACTACCAGGCCCGCTTCGAGCTGGCTGGCTACCAGGCCACAGTCGTCAACTTCGACGTGGCGTCCGGCCGTGATCGCAGTGTCGACGTGACCATGCGCGGTATGCAGTCGACGGTCGTGGTGCAGGCCAACGTCGGCGGCGCCCTGGTGTTCATTGACGGCTCGCAGGTCGGCTCCATCCCCAACGGTACCGGCCGCCTGCAGGTATCCAACGTGCCGTCGGGCAGTCACGAACTGGTCGTCGTCGCTCCCGGTTTCGCTACCTACGTCACGACCTTCAACGCCCAGGGCGGCAGCACCGTCGAGTTGAACGTGCGCCAGTCGCGCTTCCGCTGAACCTTACTGCCCCCAACTATCATCTCGCGCCGGGACCCGCTGAACTTGCGGGTCCCGGCGCGCTGCCTTGCGGGGCGGCGCGGTAGACTCCCCCATGCCGAACCATGCGTCGGACACGCCACCTGGCATCGCGCCGGTGACGGCCGTCGTGCTGGCGGGAGGGGACCGCGGTGACCGGCTTGCCGCCGGGGCCGGCGTCGCGGCCAAGGCGTTGGTGCCGATCGACGGCCGGCCCATGGGGGCGTACGTGCTGCACGCGTTACGCGAGTGCGCCGCTGTCCAGCGAACCGTCTACGTCGGGCCCACGAACGGCCAACTCAGCGGGCTCTCCGACGTCGAGTTGCCGAGCGGCGAGCGCCTCGTCGACTCACTCACGCTGGGGTTCGGCGCCGCGCTCGGCTCCGGCGCCAGCAGCGTGCTGCTGCTCAGCGCCGACATCCCCTGGGTCGACGGCGCGATGATCACCCGCTTCCTCGAAGCCTGCGCCGCGGCGGGCCCGGCCGACGTCTACTACCCCGTCGTCAGGGAGGAGATCTCGAAGGCGCGCTACCCCGACCATGAGCGTACGTTCGTCAAGCTCCGCGACGGTCGCTTCACCGGGGCCAACCTCGCGTTCGTGGGGAGAAGTGGCGTTGCGGCGCTGTTACCGCTCGTCGACCGCCTCTACCGGGGGCGTAAGAACCCCTTCGCGCTCGCAGCAATGATGGGTTTCGACGTGCTTGCATCGCTGCTTCTCGGCACCGCCTCCATCGACCGCCTCGAGCGCCGTGCGAGCGAACTGCTTGGCCGCACGGTCAAGGCGGTGATAAGCGCCGATGCCGAGCTGGCGGCCGACGTAGATCGCCCCAGCCACCTGCCCGGCGTGCTCGACCCGGAGCTGCCCACGCGCCCGCACGAGCCGCGGCTCGTGGCGGTAGACGGGTTGGACTGATGAGACGACCGTCTCAGCTACGCACGGCAGCGTTGTTGGGCGCGCTGTCCTCGGTGGCGTTCGCGTTGCTGCTCACGTGGCTGTTGTCGCTGCTGCTGCGCAGCGACGGCAGGCTGGGCTTCGGCGCCTTCAACGCCACCGGGCTCGTCGAGGGCGCTGTCTTCGTGCTGGTGTACTCGCTCGCGCTCATCTGGGTGCGAAGCGCGCTGCGACTGCCGAGCCCGACTCTGCTCAGCTTCGGCCTCTCGGGCCCGCCAACCGCGGGCGCCGTCGCCATGGACGTGCCCGTCCTCAACGCCGCCCAGGCGGTGCAGACCCTCATCGAGAACCGCGTCGTTATCGTGCATGAGGGCCGCGTGCCCATCGGCGTCACCGGTATCCACCACGACCGCATAACCTCGTGGGAGGAGCTGGTCAAGGTGCCGGCCGACGTCGCCGTCACCGACCTACGCCGGGTCTTGGCTCACGAGCAACTTGTGGTCGTGATGGCCGAGCAGGAGGTAAAGGGCATCGTCACACAGGAGATGTACCTAGCCGGCCTGTGGGGCAGCGTCAGGTAAGGCAGCTCGACCGCGCGACGTCCGCTGAGGGCGCCCAGGCGGCCAGATCTGCGCTCAGCCGAGCAGCGCTACCTTCTCGCGCAGCCGCGGCAGCTGTTCGGCGATGATGTCGATGTCGCTGCGCCAGGAGAACACCGGCCCCACGCCACCGTACTCGAAGGTCACCGTCGTCGGCGCCGCCCAGGCGCCGCCCTTCACCCTGCCAACGACCCCGTCGACGAACTTCCAATCGTCTTCGTTGAACGGCAGGTGGTCGCGCAGGCTGCCGTCGAGCAGGTTGACGCCCGAGAAGTGCAGCTCCTGCAACGCCTGTACCGGCAGCGCGTCGAGGTACGCCCACGGGTCGAGGCCGAGGGTCGCGGCGCTTATGCGCGCATGTGATACGTCGAGCAGGAAGCCGCAGCCGGTGCGCTCGACGAGGGCGTGCAGAGCCGCTGGCTCCACGCCGGCACGCAGCAGGCCGTGCCCATCGCCGCGGTAGATGAGGTTCTCGGCAAGCACGGCCTCGGCCCCGAAACGCTCGCAAGCCGGCGTGAGGTCGACGACGAGGCCGTCGACTACCGCCGCCACGGCGTCGTCACCGGCGTCGCCGACGGCGAGGTCGGGAAAGCGCTCGCTTGACGGCGCGACGTGCACGTTAAGCGCCTTGGTGCCGGTGGCGGCCATCAGTTCGGCCGCGCGCGTCAGCTCGGGACGCTCATGCGCCGCGCCGATCTGGTGTGGGAAGTGCACGTAGACCGGCCGGTAGCGCTCAGCCTCCGCGATTAGCTCGTCCCAATCGGGAACCTTGAAAACGTCGACCTCGATGGTCCCCGAATCGAGCAGCTCGGCGGCCTGCGGTGAGAAGTTTATCGCCAGCCGCGGCGCGCTCATGAGACGTGGCCGGCCAAGGGCAGGTAAGGGGCGGCGTCACTGACGAGGGCGCTCGTGCGGCCGAGGTCGTGAGCCCGCCCCAGCGCCCGGCCGGCGGCCAGGGCGATCATCGCCCCGTTGTCGGTGGCCAGCTCAGACGGCGGGAACACTACCTCGACGCCGGCGTCCTCGAACGACGACCGCAGGCGGCGGTTGGCTGCCACGCCGCCCGCCACGACGAGCTTGTCGAGGCCGGTCTTTGTCAACGCCCGCTTCGTGACCTCCACCAGAGAGCCGATGGCGACGCGCTCGAAGGTAGCCGCGACATCGGCTTTGCTGACGTCGGGTCGGCGCCGCAGCAGCAGCGCGACCGCCGTCTTGAGACCGCTGAAGCTGAACTCGAGGCCCTTGGCGCCCTGCATCGGCCAGGGCAGCGACACGCCGTGGTCGTCGCCGTCCTCGGCAAGGCGTGAGAGGGCCGCCCCGCCCGGGTAACCGAGGCCGAGCAGCCGCGCGACCTTGTCGAACGCCTCGCCGGCGGCGTCGTCACGACTGCGGCCGAGCTCCTCGAAGTCGCCTGAGGCGGTCATCGTGAACATGGCGGTATGGCCGCCCGAGGCGATGAGCGCCAGGAACGGCGGCGGGGTGGTCGCCGCCGCCAGATGACCCGCGAGGTGATGAACGGGCACGAACGGCACGTCGAGGCCCCAGGCAAGTGCCTTGCCGTAGCTGAGCCCGACGAGCAGCGCTCCGACGAGCCCCGGCCCGCGGGTGGCGGCGACGGCGTCGAGGTCGCTAAGCTCGAGTCCGGCCGTTGCCAGGGCGTCTTCGACGGCGGCGTCGATTACATCGAGGTGCTCGCGGCTGGCCCGCTCCGGCACTACGCCACCGAACTCGGCGTGCAGCGCCGTCTGGCTCCGCACGACGTTCGCTAATACCTTGTCGCCGTCGGCGATGCCGACGCCGGTGTCATCGCACGAGGTGTCGATCCCCAGGACCAGCGGCATCCGCGGATGCTACCACCGCTCCACGACGTAACCAGTAGCGGTTCGCGGCTCCAGGACCTTGCCTTCGTCGGCCACGAAGACCTTGACCACGGCGCGGCAGGCGTCCATAGCAGCCTCGTCGGCGATCACCCCCACGGTCGGGCCGGAGCCGGAGAGAAACGAGGCGTGGGCGCCGGCCTCGCGAGCAGCACTTAGCACCTCGGTCAGCCCCGGCACCAGGCGGCTGCGGAACGGCTGGTGAAGCACGTCGAGCGAGGCCGCCCGCAACAGCTCGGGCCGGTCCTGCGCCACGGCCGCGACCCACAGCGCGGCCCGCGAGGCCGTGAGCACCACCTGCGACGGCGTGTAGGAGTCGGGCAACACGGCCCTGGCCGCGACCGTCGGCAGCTCGAAAGCCGGGACGCCGAACAGCAGGCACCAGCGGTCAGGGACTGGCAGGCTCGTCGCCAGGAAGCGCCCCGTCTCATCGGCGGCGGCCACGGTGAAGCCGCCGTAGACCGCCGGCCCGACGTTGTCGGGGTGGCCCTCGAGCCGGGCGGTGAGGCGGAACACGCCGTCGCGCCCAAGTGGCTCGCCTAGCAGCGCGTCGGCGATGGCGGCGCCGGCGACCAGAGCCGCCGAGGAAGAGCCAAGGCCACGAGCCAACGGGATGGCGTTGTCGACGGTGAACGAGACTCTCGGCGCTGGGCGCCCAATCGCCTCGTGCACCGCCTTGAAGCCGTGATGGATGAGGTTGTCGCCGGCCCCCGGCGCGGGTCCCTGGCCGCGGTACTCGAACCCGTCGGCTTCGGCCGGCTGGGCGACCACCTCCAGGTACAGCCCGACGGCCAAGCCAAGCGCGTCGAAACCGGGGCCGAGGTTGGCGCTACTGGCGGGAACCCTTGCTCGCAACATGCTTCGCGAGGCTACCACTGGCGTCCCCGAGCACGAAACGTTGTACCGCGCGTACCTCGGCCCCTCGCCTCAAGCACCCCAGCCGAGCCCGGCCAGCGTGAGCCCGAGTTCGTCTACGAGGTCGTTGGCGATGAGCGCGTTGCCGAGTGCTCGCGCCGCCCGCTCACCGGCGACGCCGTGCACGAACACCGCCAGGCAGGCGCGCTCGAACAGGTTGACCGGCGAGACCGCGTCCCGCCCGCTGGCGTCTCCGCCACGATGCTGCGGCGACCCGCCCTCCCCGTTGCCAGTGGGCGCGGCCAGCAGCGCGCCGAGGAGCCCGGCGAGCACGTCGCCGGTGCCGCCTGCGGCCATGCCCCGGTGACCGCGACTGCTTACCGCCGCTCCGCCGCCGGGCTTCGCGATCACGGTGGTGGGCCCCTTCAACACGACCGTCGCGCCCGTCGTCTCGGCCAAGCGCAGTGCGTGCGCCAGTGGGTCGCCCGCGATGTCGTGCGCGCTTACCGGTTCCGAGCCGTGCGATAACAGCCTGGCCGCCTCGCCCGCATGCGGCGTTAGCACGATGCGAGCGGCGACGTCGTCGGGCCCCTCGGCCAAGGCCCGCATGAGCGCCGCCGGCTCCAGCGCGGCGGCGTCGAAAACGAGCGGCCCCGGCGACCAGTCGAGCAGCGGTTCGAGCAGCCACAGCGAGCCGGGGTCGAGGCCGGGCCCCACAACACAGGCGGCCGCATGGCGCGGCTCGAGCCCGGGCGGCGGCCAACGCGGGAGCTCCCTTACGTACTCGCTGCCGCTGTGCGCGGCGTCGTGCGACGGCTCGGCGGCGTCGAGTGGGGCGAAGATCGTCTCGGGCCAAGCTCCAGCCAGGCGCGCGTTGGCGACGAGCGTCACCAGGCCGGCGCCGCCCCGCCAGGCTCCCCTGCAGGCGAGTTCGGCCGCGCCGAGGTAGCGCTGCGACCCGGCGATGACCGCCACCGTGCCGGCGTCGTACTTGTGAGCGGTCGCCGGCCGCGGTGGCAGCCACGCGCGCAGCAACGACTCGTCGAGCACCAGCACGTCGGAAAGCTCGTCGAGGACGGCCCGGGGAATGCCGATGTCGGCGACGAACTCAGCGCGCTGGCGCAGGTCGTGGCCCGTGGCGTAAGCCGCGCGGGCGGGGTGGAAGTAGGCGGCGATCTTCGGCCCGGCGAGCTGCACGGTGGCGTCGGCCCTCACGTGCGCTCCTGGCGGGTTGGGGCTGTCGGCGTCGATGCCGGTTGGCACGTCGATGGCCAGCACCTGGCAGGGCCCCGAGTTGATTATCGTCACCAACTCGGCGAGGTCCTCGCGGAGCGGGCGGTCGAGCCCGCTGCCGAGCAGCGCATCGACGATCACCGCTTCGATGGCCGCGCCGGCCTCGCCGCAATGGCGGTCGACCCACTCCTGCAACGACGCGGCTGTCAGCGGCTCGGGCTCCCCGCCAGCCTCGACCAGCGCCGTTCGCGCAGCCGCGGCGGCCGGCGTAGAGGGTTGGTCGCTGAGCTCCAACACCTTCACGGGTGGGCCACCGGCGAGTAGCCGGCGTGCGACGACGTAACCGTCGCCGCCGTTGTTGCCCTTGCCGCACAGCACTAGCACGCTCGCGGCGGTAGGGAAGAGGTCGAGCAGGCGATCGGCTACTGCCGAGCCTGCGGCCTCCATGAGCAAGGAGGTCGAGACGCCGGCCTCCGTCGCTCGTATGTCGGCCTCGCGCATCTGCGCGGCCGTGTAGAGCTTCACCTAGCCATCGCCTCCGCTCTGGTGCCGGGGCCGCGACTCAGCCTCCGTAGCGACGCGGCCTCGCAGCGATTACGCCCGTTTAGGCGAGCGCTTCATTGATGCGGGCGAGCATCTCGGCGTCGAGCCCGAGTTCCGCCGCGGCCACGTTCTCCTCGACCTGCGCGACGCGCGTCGCGCCCGTGATCACGCTGCTTACCGCCGGCTGATGCAACAGCCAGGCGAGCGCCAACTGCGCGCGGCCGACGAGCTC
>DASROV010000014.1:0-2165 GCA_035646755.1 Trueperaceae bacterium
GCCGTGCAGCTCGCGTGGGACCAGCGTCCTCACCAGCGCCGAGCCGTTCGGGAGGGCGATGGCGCCGGCGATCGCCTGGCTGGTGCGAGCGCCTATCAGGACTTCGACGTTGGGCGCGACGGCGGCGGCGACGCTGGCCAGCAGGAAGACCAGCAGGCCGATGGTGACCATGAGCCGGCGACCGTAGCGGTCGCCGAGGCTGCCGCCCAGCGGCTGCACCGCCGCCATGGCGACGAGGTAGGAGACGATGATCCAGCTCCCCCAGCTGATGGACGCGCCCAGGTCGGCGAGGATCTCGGGCAACGCCACGACGATCATCGTCGAGTTGAGGGGCGCAAGGGAACCGGCCAGCAGGGCGGTGCCAACCACCAGGACGGTAAGGGGGATGCGCCTCTTAGTCAGAAGCCATCAACCCTCTGCCACTATCCGCACGATGCCGGCGCTGCCGTCGACCTCGACGAGCATGCCGTCGCGGAGCACGTTGACGGCCTTGGCGACACCGCTCACGGCCGGGAGGCGGTACTCGCGGGCGACGACGCCGATGTGGCTAAGCACCCCGCCTGCCTCGGTCACCAGTGCCGCGGCGGTCGCGAACAACGGCGTCCACGGCTGCGTGGTCGAGGTCGCGACCAATACCTCGCCGGGCCTCAGCTCGCGCGCCGCATCGAACGTCTTGGCTACCCTTACCCTGCCGCGCGCCACACCCGCCGACACGCCGACGCCCTTCAGCGTTCCCGCTGGCGTCTCGGGCTGGCTAGCGTCGGGCTGCCCGGCCCCTGGGGCCGGGGGCCCAGGTGGGCTCCCCAGGCTCGACGGCACCTCGACCGCGACGTAGCGCCATCTCAGCGGCGCGGGCGGCCACCAGGGCTCGCCGGTCTGCTGCGCTGGCCGCGGCGTCCGGCGAGCCGAGCGCGCGGCCAGGATCGAGCGAACCCAACGCCAGTCCGCTCGCCTGCAGCTCGTTGAAGGTCAGGTGCATCACGTCGTCCGGCGAATCGACTTCACCGGCAGTCGCCAGGCGGCCGGCCAGCTCCATGATCACCGCTCGCACCGCCGCCGTGCACTGGTAATCGATGATGAAGTTGTGGTCTTCCTTGAGCCGGGTCGCCACCTGCGCGGCCGTCAGGCGTCGTTCGAACTCGGCGCGCAACACTTGCGGATAGTGGCGCAGGGAGCCCCTGGCTTCGGCGATGGCCTGCTCGCGCTGGGCGACGCGCGTTTCGCGGTGCCGGTCAGGATCGGCGTCGGGGTTGGCGAGGGCATCCTTGAGCTGCGAGAGCACGGGGGTCGGGTCTTCCAGCAACGTCTTGCTTCGCAGGCTGAAGCTGGTGCTGCGCCGTCCGAGGGTCGTCAGGTAGCCGCGCAGCTCGGACAACAGCGCTGCCGCCTCCGGCAGGGTCTGAGCGCGCGTTTCCAGGCGGTCCAACAGCCCTGCCGGCTCGCTATCAGCGATCATGCCGGCGAGGTCCGGCGAAGCCGCGGCCAGCTCTCGCAGCCGCCAGATGCCGCGGCCCGCCGCGGTGGTCAGGTTGTCGATGCCTTGTAGCAACCTCGCCGCGTCGAGCTTCGACGTCCCCTCGAACAGTTCCCCGTACAGCTCGGTGAACAGCTCCCAACCGTGTCCGACGGCGTAGACGATCTCGAAGTGAAGCTCCCAGATCCGCGTGATCCTGGTCAAGGACTCGGCCAGGTGAGTGAGCAGCGCTTCGTTGCTGGCGTTGGCGAGGTCGAAGGCGGCCCAGAACGCTTGACTGGTGCGTATCTCCGGCAGCCATACGCCGAGCCAGTACGCCTCGAGGTCCTCGAGGACCGGGGCGAAGGCGGTCCTCGTCGTCGTGGTCCACACCATGAGGACCTCCGCCGGGTCGCAGTAGAAGACGTCGAGCCAGTAGAGATGGGTCCAGAAGCGTCGCAGGTCCAGCCTCAGCGGGGCGTTGAACTTTTCGACGGTGCGCCGCATCCCGGTCACTACCGTCAGGCCGATGAAGTCGCGCTCCAAGCAGGTCACCGGCTGCGGGAAGTGGACGAAGTCGCGCTCGAAGAACCGGGTGCTGTCCAGCGGGTCTGACCAGGGTATCGGCAAGTGCGGGGGCAGAGTGGCCGTCGCGATCGGCGGCGGGGTGGAGGAGAGGTCGGTGCCTTCGTCGTGGACGTGGCGATAGGGC
>DASROV010000015.1:0-4275 GCA_035646755.1 Trueperaceae bacterium
TTCCCGGCGCTGGCCGGGTTCCGCGGTTGGAGCGGTAGCGCTCGCCGAGCCGTGTTCGTCGCGCCCGACGACGCCACACCCGGCTACCTGCCTGGGGAGATGCCTATCGGCACCTGGCACGTCATATTGGGCTTGGCGCGCGTCGGCGACGAAGGGTGTCCGTATCGCGTCGAGGTGGAGGTGCAGCGCGACGGCGAGTTCGAGGCCGACGGGACCGGGCCTACCGCGGCGGCTCCTTCTTCCGCGCGGCGAGCCGGCTCAGCAGCGGCGCGGCGCTCGCCGCCTCCGTCACCCGCCTCGCGCGGCCCGGGCTGGTACCGCGGCGACCTCCAGAGCCACACCTTTCACAGCGACGCCAAGGGCTCGCTCGAAGATCTCAGCAACGCTGCGCGCTCGCGCGGGCTCGACTTCCTGGCCGTGACCGATCACAACACCGTCAGCCACCACCGCTTCCTCCCAGACTTCAGTGACGCTTCTCTGCTGCTGGTCCCCGGCATGGAGGTCACGACCTATAACGGTCACGCCAACGTGTGGGGCGTCGACGGCTGGGTCGACTTTCGGCTAACGGGCAACTCCGACCTGCGTCGCCTCGTCGATCACGTGCACGCGCGCGGCGGGCTCTTCTCGGTGAACCATCCGAAGCGCTCGCCGGGCTGCATCGGCTGCGACTGGGAGTACGAGCTTGTCGACGGGATCGACTGCTTGGAGGCGTGGCAAGGACCGTGGCCCCACGGGAACTGGGAGTCGCTCGAGCGTTACGACCGACTGCTCAAGGGCGGCCGCCGCGTGACGCTGGTGGGCGGCAGCGACCGGCACCAACCCGGCTGGCCCGATCCGGACCCAGTCGAGTTGCAGGTAGGCTCACCCACTACCTGGGTATACCTGGAGGAACTCAGCGTGGCCGCGGTGCTCCAGGCGCTGCGGTACGGCCGCGTGAGCGTGAGCGAGGATCCAGTTGGTCCGAGGCTCGAGATCTGGCTCGATGACGAGGTGATGGGCGGAGTGGTCGAGATGAAGCGTCGCAATCTTGAGGCTCGCGCGAAGGTGAGCGGAGCAAGCGGAGACGTGCTGCGCTGGATCGGTTCGACCGGCGTGTTGCGGGAGGTGGCCATCACCGCCGACCACTTCGAGGACCGCTGGCAGCTCGAGGAGGCACGGGGCTTTTTACGCGCCGAGATCTGCGCCGGCGCCAGCCTGCCCGACAAACGCGCGCGCGTCGAAGAGTTGGCGGCACAGTACCGATTGCCGTGGGGCTTGAGAGTCGCCGACGTCTTCGCGCAGCCGTTCCGGCGGGCGCTGTCGAACCCGGTCTATGTTCGTTGACGGCCGATCTCCGTCAGCCGCGCAGTTGCACCGGCGCGACTCGCGGGACTATGGTCATGGTGACAAGGAATCCATTTGGGCGCGGTACGTGGCAGTTGTGCGGCGCGCGTCGCCAGTTCAGCACACGTCCGGGGTTGCTCTTAGCTCTTTGGGACCCCGATCCCGCCCATTACGTGAGGAGGTTCTTGGGTAGTACGACGGCCGAACCACGAGACATCTCGCATGTAAGACAAGGGGTAGGTGGATACGTGAGCCCACTAAGAAGGTTGGACCCGTTCAGGCGCAAGATCACGCGCCGCTCGTTCCTCAAGATGGCCGGCATGGCCACGGCCGCCGCCACCGTCGGCCCCTCGATCCTGCGAGCGCAGGGCGGCGGCTCGCTGCGCATCCTGCAGTGGAGCCACTTCGTGCCCAGCTACGACACCTGGTTCGACCAGTACGCCCAGGCTTGGGGGGCGGCCAACGACATCGATGTGGTCGTCGACCACATCAACCTGGCCGACCTCACCACCACCGTCGCAGCCGAGATCTCGGCCGGCTCGGGCCATGACCTCATCGAGATCGTCGGAGCCGAAGCCGGGCAGTTCGAGCCGAGTCTGCTCGACCTCACCGACGTCAACGACGAGGCGACCAGTCGCTTCGGCGATCAGCTCGAGATCTCCAGGAACTACTCCTACAACCCGATCACCGACAAGTTCTACGGCGTCTGCATCGGCTGGACCATCGACCCGGCCAACTACCGCCGCAGCCTATGGGAAGCCGCTGGGCTGCCCGAGGGACCGTCCACCTGGGCCGACCTCATCACCTACGGCGGCAAGATCCGCGACGAGCAGGGTGTGCAGCTCGGCATCGGGCTGGCACAGGAGCTCGACTCGAACATGGCGCACCGGGCGCTGCTCTACTCGTTCGACAGCATGCTGCAGAACGAGGAAGGCACCATCGTCCTCGACGAAGGCGATCCGTTCGAGTTCGCGCTCGAGGCCGTGAAGTACATGCAGGAGCTGTACGCGGCCGCCATGACCCCCGAGGTCTTCGCCTGGAACGCCGCCTCGAACAACCAGGCGCTCATCGCCGGCCGCTCCTCTTACATCATGAACTCGATCTCGGCCTACCGCTCGGCTCAGCAGGACGTGCCGGAAATCGCCAACGACGTGTTCTTCGGCCCCGCGCTGGCCGGCCCGCGCGGCAGCAACTGGAGCAACGCTCACGTCATCTACAACTACGTGATCCCCAACCATGCCCAGAACATCGACCCGGCCAAGCAGTTCATCCTCGACCTCGCCGAGAACTACGACCAGGCGATGTACAACAGCAAGCTCTACAACTCGCCGAGCTGGTTCAACTCACCCGTGAGCGGCGCCGGCGAGTACCCGGCGGTGTCGGGCGCGAGCAGCTTCGCCGACCTGCACGAAGCGTGGTTCAACGACGACCCGTTCCGCCTCGAAGGCGAGCCGGAAGGCAAGCTGCGGCCGCTGCTAAACGCGACCGAGTGGACCACCAACGTCGGCCACCCTGGCGTGACCAGCCCGGCCGTTGCCGAGGTGTTCAACACCTTCGTCATCCCGAACATGTTCGCGCGCGCCGTGCGCGGCGACGAGACACCCGAGCAGTCAATCCGCACGGCGGCAGGTGAAGCCAGAGCGGTGTTCGAGGCCTGGCGCAACAGGGGACTCATCTGAGCCACGCGATTCAAGCGCCGGTTGGTGACGGCGCGATCAGCATCACCGGCGCGGACATGAACGCGTCGGCTGGCGGCGGGGCTATCACTACCAGGGCGATCATGAGCGCGCGCCCTGGCGGCGGGGCGAGCTGAGGTGGCGACGCTTCAAGTCCGTGACCTGCACACCCACTTCGTTGGCACCGGTTCGCGCCGCGCCGCTCGCGCCGTGCATGCCGTCGACGGCGTCGACCTCGACGTTCACGACGGCGAGTTCCTGGTCCTCTTGGGCGCTTCGGGGTCGGGCAAGACCACGTTGATGCGCACCGTGGCGGGGCTCGAGAAGCTCACCTCGGGCGAGGTGCTCATCGGGGGGCAGGTCGTCAACGGCCTGCCCCCCAACGCCCGCAACATCGCCATGGTCTTCCAGAGCTACGCGCTCTACCCGCACAAGAGCGTGTACAAGAACATCTCGTTCCCGCTCGAGGCGGTACGGCTTGACCGCAACGCCACCAAGGAGAAGGTGGAGTGGGCGGCGCAGCTGTTCGACATCGGCCACCTCCTGCAGCGCAAGCCGCGCATGTTGTCCGGCGGTGAGCGCCAACGCGTCGCGTTGGCGCGGGCGTTGGTACGCGAGCCGAACCTGTTCCTGCTCGACGAGCCGCTCTCCAACCTCGACGCCAAGCTGCGCCACACCGCGCGCCACGAGCTCAAGAAGCTCCACCACCGCATCGGCATCACGACCATCTACGTCACTCACGACCAGGTCGAGGCGATGGGACTGGGTGAGCGGGTGGCGGTGATGAACCACGGCAAGATCGAGCAGATCGGCACCCCCAGCGACATCTACCGCGAGCCCGCCAACACCTTCGTCGCGAAGTTCATGGGCTCGCCGGCCATGAACCTCGTCAAGCGCGGCGACGAGTTGCTCGGCTTCCACCCCGAGAACTTCCTGCCGGTCGGCCAGTTCGAGCCGCACGCCGGCGCCGCGCGCTTCAGTTTCGACGTGTCAGGGGTCGAGGACCTCGGTTCCGACATCCTGCTGTATGGCTCACTGCCTGACGCCGTGGCGTTCGACGGTGACGCCGCTGATGCTGGAAGTGCGAGCGGCGGCGCGGCTGTTGGCGGCGCGGCGGCCGGCGCCGGCGCGGCGACGGCCACTGGTGTTACAACAACCGCTGCCCCGGCCGAGGTCATCGCGAAGCTGCCTGCGCGCCTGGCCGGAACCATCGGCGTCGGTCAGTTGCATGACTTCTTCGTGCAGCCGGAGTTCGTCAAGCGCTTCGACCCTATCA
>DASROV010000016.1:0-2357 GCA_035646755.1 Trueperaceae bacterium
GGCCGCCACCTCCCTTACCCCTACCGGCTCGGCGGCCGGCATGGGCGTAGCGGAGTTGGCCCGGCCGACGTAGCCGCCGTCGTCGGCCAGGCAGAGCCAGCCGGGCAACTCCCAGCTGGCGCGAGCGGGAAGCGCCGACACGCTGAAGCGTTCGAGACGCCTCAGAGTCTCGAGGGAGGCTCCAAGCAGGCGTGGTCGCAGCATGGTGGTCGGTTGGTCGCTCGGTTTCACGTTATCGCTCTCGTCTGGCGTCTCGGGCCGGCGCCCAACTAGCTCTGGCCGACCGCAGCCTTGGCTTCCTTCTTGCGCATGTTCGGCTCGAGCACGCGCTTGCGCAGCCTCAGCGACTTCGGGGTGATCTCGAGCAGTTCGTCGTCGGCGAGGTACTCGAGCGACTCTTCCAGGCTCAGACGCTTGGCCGGGATCAGCAGCAGGTTCTCATCCGAGCCAGAGGCCCGCACGTTCGTCAGCTTCTTGTTCTTGGTGACGTTGATGTTCAGATCGCCCTGCCTGGTGTGGGCGCCGACGATCATGCCGACGTACACCTCGGTGCCTGGGGTGATGAAGAACGTGCCCCGGTCGGAGAGCTTGAAGATGCTGTAGGCGAACGTCTCGCCCGGTTCCATGGCGACGAGCGAGCCGTGAGAGCGCGTCTGCACCTCGCCGGCGTATCGCTGGTAGCTCTCGAAGACGTGGCTGAGCACGCCTTCGCCTTGGGTGATCGACAGGAAGATTGTGCGGTAGCCGAAGAGGCCGCGGCTCGGGATGCGGAACTCCAGGCGGGCCCTTGTCTCGCCCGGCGCCATCGAGGTGAGCGTGCCCTTGCGGGTCGCCAACGACTCCATCACCGCGCCCATGCTCGAGATCGGCACGTCGACCACCACGCGTTCGTACGGCTCCTGGAGCGCGCCGTTCTCCTCGCGCAGAATCACTTCCGGCCGCGACACGCTGAACTCGTAGCCCTCGCGGCGCATGTTCTCCATGAGGATGCTCAGGTGCAACTCGCCGCGCCCTGATACGCGGTAGCGCTCGTTGCCGAGGGGCTCGACCCGCAGGGCGACGTTGACGAGTAGTTCGCGTTCGAGCCGATCGGCGAGGTGGCGGCTGGTCACGTAGGTGCCCTCACGGCCGGCGAACGGGCTGGTGTTGGGACTGAAAGTGACGCTCACCGTTGGCTCGTCGACGGTAGGGGAGGCGAGCTGCTGCACGGCGTCGGGGTCCGAGAGCGTATCGCCGATGTTCACCTTCTCGATGCCGGGGAGCAACACGATGTCGCCCGGCTCGCCGACCTCGGTTTCGACGCGCGCCAGGCCGAGATGAGTGAACACCTTCGTCACCCGGGCGCGGCTGGGCTCCTTGCCAGGGCCGGAGAGCACCACGCTGTCGCCGACCCTGACGGTGCCTTGCAAGATGCGGCCGAGCGCGAGCCTGCCGAGGTAGTCGGAGTAGTCGAGGTTGGCCACCTGGAAAAGGAACGGTGCCTCACGGTCGCCTGAGGCGGGTGGCACGCGCTGCTTGATGGTCTCGAACAGCGACGTGAGGTCGCTGCCCGGTTCTTCGCCGTCACGCCAGGCGCGGCCCTCGCGCGCGACGGCGTGGATTATCGGGAAGTCGAGTTGCTCGTCGTCAGCGCCGAGTTCGACCATGAGGTCGAAAGTAAGGGTGGCGACCTCGTCGGGGCGGGCGTCCTTGCGGTCGACCTTGTTGATCACGACTATCGGCCTCAGGCCGAGCGCCAACGCCTTGCGCAGCACGAAGCGCGTCTGCGGCATCGGCCCCTCGGCGGCGTCGACGAGCAGCAAGACGCCGTCGACCATCATCAACGCCCGCTCGACCTCGCCACCGAAGTCGGCGTGGCCGGGCGTATCGACGATGTTGATCTTGTCGCCGTGCCACATCACCGCTGTGTTCTTGGCGAGGATGGTGATCCCGCGCTCACGCTCGATGGCGCCAGAGTCCATGACCCGCTCCTCGACCTGCTGGTTGGCGCGGAACACGTTCGACTGGCGCAACATGCCGTCGACTAAGGTCGTCTTGCCGTGGTCGACGTGAGCGATGATGGCGACGTTCAAGTAGTTCATGGGTCTCCGGTGGTTCGTCCGCGGCCCTGATCACAGGCGCACTAGTGCGGAGGCAACGGAAGAGTATAGCGGACAGTACCCCCATTAGTGGCGACTGAGAACACGCGTGGTAGCGTCTCCGGCATGTCTAGCGCCGCCCAGACAAGTACCGCGGTGCCCGCGGCCGACGAGGCGGCTGCGAGTAAGTCGGCCGAGAACGAGGCGGCTGCGAGCAAGCCGGCCGAGAACGAGGCGGCCGCGAGTAAGGCTGCGGCGGTGAGGAGCATGTTCTCCGAG
>DASROV010000017.1:0-4889 GCA_035646755.1 Trueperaceae bacterium
ATCATGCGCAGCAGGAACGCAGCCGCCATGCCCGGCCGCAGCAGCGGCCAGATGATGGTTCTCAAGGTCACGGCGGGGCGCGCGCCGAGCGTCTGAGCCGCCTCCTCGAGCGAGGGGTTGAGCGAGCCGATGGAGCCGCGGAGCAACAGGTAGGCGACCGGTGTGAACGCCAGAATCTGCGCCATAGCGACCCCGGGGATTCCGTATATCCAACTGGAAGATATGTTGAGCACGTCGTAGGTGATGAGGCCACGGCGCCCGAGCAGGAACACCATGGCGAAGGCCAGGATGAACGGCGGCGTGATTATGGGCAGCACGCTGATAACGTCGAGCGAGCGCCTAACAGCCTTGAGGCGTGCACGCTGGCCGAGCAGCGCGAAGGCGAGGCCGAGCAGCGTGCAGGTCGGAGCGACGATGAGCACCACTGCCAGACTGGTCACCAGGGCGCCGGTGCCGTAGAGCATGATGCCGAGAACGAACCCGACCGCCGCGCCGGCCACGATCTGCGCCAGCAACCCGGCAACGCGTGAGCGCCGTAGCAGGCCGACGACAACTCCGGCCAGCGCTCCGTAGGCCGACCAGCTAAGCGCCTGCGCCAGCTCGTTCTGCGGCGTGAGCTCGTTGTCGAGCACGAAGAACAGTGGGTGCTTGAGGGTGGCGGCGAACACCGAGAGGTCGAATCTCCCGTCGATGAAGATCGCGCCGCGCAGCACCGTGAACAGCGGGAAGACGATGAACAGCAGGACGAAGGCCGCCACGAACAGGATGCTCGCCGCGATGAACGGGTCGCCCTGGATGCGGCCCGACTCCGACAACGCCGTGCCTAACACCAAGGTGAGGCCGACCAGCGCGACGAGCGAGCCGACGCCGAACGGGGTGGCGCTCACCATCAGCCATGCCAACAGCGCCGCGAACGCCGCACCGCCGGTGAGCAGCAGGACGTCGCCGCGCCGGGCCACCGCCAACGGCAGGAAGCTGATGACGAGCGACGCGACGGTCGCGACCACCAGCGCCCACAGCAGGGGACCGCCGAGCGCGAGCGCGTAGAGCTCGCCGTCGATGGTGAGGAAGGGCCGATCCGGTCTGCCGACCGGGAGCGCAAGCAGCGAGGCCAGCGCCAGGAGCGCAGGAAACCAGGCGGCGCTGACGGCAGGGCCGTTGCGCCGCCTGGTGCTAGTGGCGGACTTGCTCAAGGAACCTTGCTCAACGCGGCTGCGGGAAGATCTCGTTGGTCCAGCGGCTCACGAGGTGGTCACGAGTTTCGGGGCTGCCGAACCTCTCGAAGTCGTAGTCGATGAGGTCGATTTGGTCGAGGTTGGGCGTGTTCTCCGGCACCGGCGTGTTGACGTTCGACGGCAACTGGTAAGAATCGCCCTTCTCGGCGGCGATCATCTGCGCCTCGGGCGTGAGAGCCCACTCGATGAACTCGATGGCTCCCTCGCGGTTGGGCGAGTTGGCGATTAGGCTCAAGCCCCCTATCTCGTAGCCCGTGCCCTCGGACGGGGCGTAGACGGTGAGCGGGAAGCCTTGGAGCTGGAACTTCACGCCGTCGTGCATGAACTGGATTGCGATGGCGACCTCACCGCGGCCGGCGAGCTGGCCGGGGGCGGAGCCGGAGCTGGTGTACTGGGCGACGTTCTGATGGATGCCGGCCAGCAGCTCGAAGGCCTCTTCCTCACCGAAGATCTGCACCAGCGTGGCGATGATGGTGTAGGCAGTACCCGAGCTGTTCGGGTCGGGCATCGCGATGAGGCCCTTGTACATCGGGTCGGCCAGGTCTTCCCAGCTCTCGGGCAGGGGCAGGTTGCCGAGGGCTTCCTCGTTGACGACGAAGCCGATCGCGCCGGCGTACAGCGGGATGTAGGTGCCGCCGACCTGTGACACTAGATCCGGGTTGATCTGGTCCCACATCGTCGGCTCGTAGAACTCGGTGAGCCCTTCGCGGGCCGCGACCAGGTGCGGGTCACCGGTGCCACCGAACCAGACGTCAAAGACGGGGTTGGCAGCTTCGGCGCGGATCCGGGCGAGCGCGTCCTGCGAGCTGAGGCGGATGAACTCGAGCTCGAGGCCGGTGGCCTCTTCGAACGCGGGACCGAGCGCCTCGCACCAGGCGAGGTCGGGGCTGCAAAGCAGGTTCACCTGCTGGGCGCCGGCGGTACCGAAGAGCACGAGAGTGGCGATAGCCGCGAAGAACAGTCGCTTCATGTTCGCTCCTTCCCTTGCGCTGCCTTCAAAGGCGGGCGCAGGACTTACTTGTTGGTCGTGGCCGCAGCGTAACTGAGCGTCTTGGACGTGTCAAACACCTCACATTAACCGTTCGATAATCACCGGAACCGCGCTTGAGCGCGTGCGGGAACGTACGGTCCGCGCTCACAGGCCCCCGTGCTGATCGGCGAGGGCCATGGCCTCAGGTAGCGTGGCCATGAAGTTCGCGCAGCCGTGCCTGGTGACGACGATCGCGCCGCAGGCGTTGCCAAGCCGCGCGCTGCGGCGGAAGTCCCAGCCTTGGGTGCGGCCGTAGATGAACCCGGCAGCGAAGGCGTCCCCGGCGCCGAGCACGTTGGTTACCTCGACCGGGAAGCCGGGCGCCCGCACCACCTCCCCGCTGCGCAGGTGCACGCTAGCGCCCTCCGGGCCGCGCTTGACTACCAGCGCGTCGGGGCCGGGCGCGGCCAGCATCGCCGCCACGCTGGCCTCGGCGTCGCCGAGCACCGTGGGCGCCGAAACCTGTTGGTGGGTGATTACCACCGACGCCGAGTCGTCGAGCATGGCCGCCCTGAACTCCTCCTCGGTGCCGAACGCGACGTCGACGAGCGGCAACAGGGCGCGGACGGTAACGCCGTAGGCCCTGAGGTCGTGCCATTGGTCGGCCCGGAAGTCGAGGTCGAGGTAGACGGTTAGTCCGGCCTGCCTGGCGAGCTCGACGGCTCGGAACGTCGCGCTGCGTGCGGGCTCGCGCGCCAGCCCCGTTCCCGAGACCTCCAGGGCCCCCGAGGAGGCGATCGGCGTGGCCAAGACGTCGTCGATGGTCAGCTGGGCGTCGGCGGCGTTGTCGCGGTAGAACACCAGCGGGAAACGGTCGGGCGGCTCGATGCCGAGCACCACGGCGCTGCTCCTTGCCCCTTGCTTCACGGGAATGAAACTGGTCGCGACGTCCTCGGCTTCAAGGAACGCAACGATGAAGTCACCGACCTTGTCGTCCCCTACGGCCGTGAGGAGCGCGGTCCGCAGGCCGAGTCGGCGGGCGCCGACGGCGATGTTGAGGGGGCTGCCGCCGACGTACGCCGCGAAGCTCTCGATCTGCTCGAACGGGGCTCCGATGTCGTTCGAGTACAGGTCGATCGACGACCTGCCCATCGTGATCAGGTCGAACGAGGTCTCTCGCGCGTCGGCGCTCACCGCTTGCCGGCGCCGAACGGGATGCGCAGGCGCTGCTCACCTCCGTCCCAACTGCCGCGGACCCAAGCCAGGTCGGGCTCGTCGCGGGCGTCCCAGGTGGCGTGGTCGCCGGCCAGGAAGTTCAAGTAGTAGCCGTCGTAGCCCGGGGCCATGACCACGGGGTGGTAGCCGCGCCTCACCAGCACGGTGTCGCCGTCCTTGACGAGCACGACGTCGTCGAGGTCACGGGCGTCGTCATAGAGCCGCTGCATGCCCCACCCGCCGGGCGGCTGTATGCGGTAGTGGTAGACCTCGTCGAGCTCGACCTCGACGCCAGGCACGTGCTCGTCGTGACGGTGCGGCGGGTAGCTCGACCAGTTGCCAGAGGGCGTGTACACCTCGACGCATAGCAGGTGCTCGGCCTGTCCAGGGTCGATGAGGTGGGAGATCTGGCGCTCGACGTTGTGCCCGCCGCGGAGCTCGACGGTGACGTCGCCAGGCTCGATGAACCGCGTCTCGAAGCGACCCACTGCCGGCGCCGTGCCGATACCGAACTCGACAGCGCTCGACGCGCTGAGTATGTACTCCGTGCCGGGCGGCACGTAGAGGGCGTGGGGCAACCCTTCGAACACGCTGCCGCGGCCCTCGAACGGCCAGCGCTGGCCGCCGACCACGAACTCGCCGCTGCCTGAGAGCACGACTACGCAGCTCTCGTGCTCCCTGTCGGACTCCAGGTGCTGGTCGCCGGCAGCCAGCGCGCGCACCGCGAAGCCGAGGTGCCGCCAACCCGCGCTCTGGGGCGTGATGACGCGCGGCGAGGCCGCGTTCTCGCCACCGCTGTCGGCCGCCACCACGTGGCGCGAGCGGGCCGCCGCCACCCCGGTCCGCCGTTCGCTGCGTCTATCTCCTCCTGTACTCGATGGTTCGTTCACAGTCCCAATCCCTCCAACTCACGGCGGTTGCGAGCCGCGCTCTGCTTGGGCGTGCCCATGCCAGGCAGCACGTCCTGTTCGACCGTGACCCAGTCGTGATAGTCGTGCAGCCGCAGGTACTCGACGATGGCCTCGAGATCGACGCTGCCTCGCCCCAGCTCGCAGAACACCCCGGCCCCTACGGCCGCGGTGTAGTCGAGGCCACGGGCCCGCGCGTCGGCCGCGACGGCGGGGTGGCAGTCCTTGAGGTGCACGTACGCCACCCGCTCCCAGAACCGCTTGAGGCCGTCAAGGGCAAGGCTGCCGTCGTCGGGCACGCCGCAGCCGTAGGTGTAGTGGCCGGTGTCGAAGACGAGATCGATGAGGCCGGGCTGGCTGGCGTCGAGGAACCGCGCGATCTCGGTCGGGGTCTCGACGAAGGCCGCGCAGTGGTGATGGAACAGCGTTCGCAGGCCCGTCTCGCCGGCGACCAACCTGGCGACCTCCTCGGCGTTGCTGACGAAAACCGCATGGTCCTCGGCGCTGAGGGCGTCGCCGGGAGCGACCCTGCCAGCTATCGCCGTCCGGTGCATATCACCC
>DASROV010000018.1:0-11145 GCA_035646755.1 Trueperaceae bacterium
CTGCTCGTTACCGCTGCCGCCTACGTCTATCTCTTCAAGACCCGCTACGGCTACGAACTGCGCGCCGTCGGGCTGGCTCCCGGCGCTGCGGAGTACGGCGGCGCCAACATCGGTCGCACCACCATCGTCGCCCTGGCGATAAGTGGTGGCCTCGCCGGCCTCACCGCGACTCACTACGTGCTCGGCGGCGCGCTCGAGGATTACTCCCTGCGGCAGTCGATCCCCACCGTCGACGGCTTCGACGGCATCGCCGTGGCGCTGCTGGCGGGCAACCACCCGTTCGGCATCCTGCTGTCGGCGCTGCTGTTCGGGGTGCTCAAGTACGGCGGCTCGGTGCTCAATATCACGTTCCCCAACCTCACGCGCGAGGTAGTGAGCATGATCCTCGCGCTGGTGGTGCTGTTCATCGCCGCCAAGGGCTTCCTTCCGCAGCGTTTCATCAACCCCGCCTTCCGGCGTCGCTACGGCGGCGGGGTGGGCCGTGACACGCCAGGCGACGACGAAGAAGGCACCGCCCAACCGCTCGGGACGGCGGTGCCCGCCAGCGAACGGCGGCTTGATTCGAACGATGCTACGGCCGGCAGCAAGCGCAAGCCGCACCCGGCGCAGGGGAGCGACTGAACGTGGACGCCGTGCTGTTGCTCGCCTTGGCGTCGTCGATGATCCGCGCCACCACGCCGCTGCTGTTCGCCGCGCTCGGGGGCCTGTTCAGCGAGCGTTCAGGTGTCGTCAACATCGCGCTCGAGGGCATAATCCTGTTCGGCGCGATGGCGGCCGCCATCTCCGCTCAGCTCATCGAGGCGCCGCTACTGGCCGAGAACCCGACGGCCTCCGTACCGTATGCGCCCTGGCTCGGCGTCCTCGCCGGCATGCTGGTCGGTGGCTTCATCGGTTGGATCCACGCGGTCGTCTCGATCCGCTACCGCGCCGACCAGATAATCTCGGGGACCGCCATCAACCTCATGGCCATCGGCATACCGGCCGTGGTGCTCTCGGGCCTTTACAACAACACCGCTACCAGCGAGCCGATCCGCAACCGCCTGCCCAGCTGGGAGCTGTTCGGCATCGACCAGTTGTCGTTCAGCCCCCTCGTCTACCTCGCGTTCCTGCTGGTGCCTCTCACCTGGTTCGTCGTGTTCCGCACGCCGTTCGGCCTGCGCCTGCGCTCGGTCGGCGAGCACCCCGCCGCGGCCGACTCACTGGGCGTCAACGTCTTCCGCATGCGCTACGCCGGCGTCGTCCTCTCCGGCATGCTCGCCGGTCTCGGCGGCGCCTACCTGTCGATAGGCAACCTCAACCAGTTCGTCAGCGAGATGTCGGGTGGACGCGGGTTCATCGCGCTCGCCGCGCTCATCTTCGGCAAGTGGCACCCGCTCGGCGTGCTCGGAGCGACGCTGCTCTTCGGCGCGTTTCAGGCCACCGAAGTGCTGCTCGGTGGGGGTAACCTGCTGCCGCCCACCCTGGTTCAGAGCCTTCCGTACATCCTCACCATGATGGTCCTTGCCGGATTCGTGGGGCGCTCGGTCGCACCCAAGGCCGCCGGCAAGCCGTTCGTCAAGTGAACGACCGCGCAATTAATGGGCGCCCGCTGTTCGCCAGGAGCAGCGGCGTGCTGCTGCACCCGACCTCGCTGCCCGGAGCGGGCGGCATCGGTGAGCTTGGCCAGGAGGCCCGCAACTGGGTTGACTTCCTCGCCGCGGCCGGTCAGCGCCTATGGCAGGTGATGCCGCTCGGGCCGACCGGCTACGGTGACAGCCCGTATCAGTGCTTCAGCGCCTTCGCCGGCAACCCTTACCTCATCGACACTACGGCTCTCGTCGCCGCCGGTTGGCTCGAGGAGGCGGCGCTCGCCGAGCTGGCGGAGCTGCCGCGCGACAGGGTCGACTTCGGCGCCATCTACCAGCGCAAGGTGGCGTTGCTCGCGGAAGCCGCCGGGCGGTTCCTGGCGTCACCAGAAGGGAGCGAACACGGCCCGTTCGGCGCCTTCTGCAGGGCCAACGCCGCCTGGCTCGACGACTACGCGCTGTTCATGGCGCTCAAGGAAGAGGCCGGTGGCAGCGGCTGGGGCGACTGGCCCGAGACCCTAAGGCGCCGAGAGTCGGACGCGCTGGCCGCTGCCAGTGCACGATTGGCGCCGGGAGTAGCACGGCATAAGGTCTGGCAGTACTGGTTCGCGGAGCAGTGGCGTGTGCTGAGGGCTTACGCCAAGGGCCGCGGGGTGCGCGTGATCGGCGACATGCCGATCTTCGTCGCACTCGACTCGGCCGACGTGTGGGCCAACCCCGAGCTGTTCGTGCTCGACGCCGCCGGCCGGCCGACGGTGGTGGCCGGCGTGCCGCCCGACTACTTCTCGGCCACCGGACAACGCTGGGGCAACCCTCTGTACCGCTGGGACGTCATGCGGGCGCGCGGGTTCGCGTGGTGGACCGAGCGCCTACGCGCCACCCTGGAGCTCGTCGACATCGTGAGGGTCGATCACTTCCGCGGCTTCGCGGCCTACTGGGAGATCCCGGCCGAGGAGCCGACCGCCGTGCGCGGTCGCTGGGTCGACGCCCCCGGCCGCGAGCTGTTCGAGGCCTTGCGCGCCGGACTCGGCGAGCTGCCGATAATCGCCGAGGACCTCGGCGTGATAACTCCCGACGTCGAGGCGCTACGCGACGAGTTCGCGCTTCCAGGCATGAAGGTGCTGCAGTTCGCCTTCGGCGGTGACGCCCATGACCCGTATCTTCCGCACAACTACGTCAAGAACTGCGTGGTGTACACGGGCACGCACGATAACGACACCACGCTCGGCTGGTACCGGTCAGCGCCGGAGCGCGAGCGCGACTTCGTGCGCCGCTACCTGGCTCGCCCCGACGACAACATCGCCTGGGAGTTCGTGCGGCTGGCGCTTGCCTCGATTGCCGACCTGGCCGTGTTCCCACTCCAGGACCTGCTCGGCCTTGGCTCCGAAGGGCGCATGAACACGCCGGGCAAGGCGGTGGGCAACTGGTCGTGGCGGTTCATCTGGGCAGACGTGCCGCATTGGCTGGCGCCGCAGCTCGCCGCCTTGGCCGAAACCTACGGGCGCATGGCCAGCGACGAGCCAAGCGAGGGGCCGAGCGACACCGCCTATCGCCAGTCGTCCCTGTAGCGGGTTTCAGCCCTTGACGGCGCCCGCGGTGAGCCCGGCGATGAACTGCCGTGACATCAACAGGTAGATGATGAGCAGCGGCAGGCTGGCGAGCAGCATGCCGGAGAACACCAGGCTCCAATCGATGAGGTGCTGGCCGAAGAAGATCTGCATGCCGAGCGGGATGGTCTTCCAGGTGTCGGACTGTAGGAACAACAGCGGGAAGAAGAAGTCGTTCCACCACGGCACGACGTTGACGATCACCACCGTGGCCAGGCCGGGGCGCACCAGCGGCAGCATTATCCGCCAGAAGGTCTGGAGCTCGCTGCAGCCGTCGATGCGCGCGGCGTCCTCCAGCTCACGCGGCAGGTGACGGAAGAAGACAGAGAGCAGGAAGACCGACATCGGCATGCCGGAGGCGGTGTAGGTGAGGATGAGCGAGAACGGCGTGTCGAGCAGCCCGAGGTCGCGCATGAGCAGGTAGAGCGGCAGGATGCCGAGGCGGATGGGGACCATGATGCCCGCCAGGAAGAACAGGAACAGCCCCGCCCTTAGTCGGAAGGAGTAACGCGCCAGCGCGTAGGCGGCCGGCGCGGCCGTGAGCAGCAGCAGCGCGGCCGAGGAGCCGGTGATGAGCAGGCTGTTGCGCAGGTAGCGTCCGAAACTGGCCCTCCGCCACACGTCGGCGAAGCCGTCAAGCGCCCAACTCTCAGGCAGGCCGAAGGGGCTGCGGAAGATCTCGGGCGTCGACTTGAACGCGGTTAGGACCATGAGCAATACCGGGTAGAGGAACAGCAGCGCGACGAGCACCAACAGCGCCAAACCGAGCAGGCCAGCAAGACCCCGCCTGCGCTCGCCCGGTTGGCGCATCAGTACTCCGTCTGGCTGCGCTGGGTGAAGCGCACGCCGAACGCCGAGACGATCCCGATGATGACCAGCATCAACACCCCGATGGCCGCGCCGAGGCCCGTCTGGCCCGGTTCCCCGCCGGTCGTCGGGTCACCGAACGAGGTGCGGTAGAAGAACGTCGCCAGCAGGTCGGTGGCGTAGCTCGGCGCCCCCGAGGCGCCCTGCATGACGAACACCAACTCGAAGGCGTTGAAGTCCCAGATGAAGGTGAGGATGCTCACCATCGCCAGGCTCGGCAGTAGCAGCGGGAAGGAGACGAAGCGGAACCGCTGCCAACCGTTCGCGCCGTCGACCAACGCGGCCTCGTCGAACTCCTTGGGGATCGCCTGGATAGCGGCGAGGAACACCAGGATGGGGAAGCCGAGCCAGGCCCAGGCGTTGACGAGGATGATGGTGACAAGCGCGGTGCCGCTCTGCCCAAGCCACGGCTGCACCCACTCCTCGAGGCCGACGCGGCGCAGACCCTGGGCGACAGCTCCCCAGGTGGGGTTGAGCATCATGCGCCACAGGAAGCCGACAACCACCAGCGACAGCGTGTGCGGCAGGAAGTAGGTCGCCTGGAAGAAAGCCGAGCCGCGCCAGCGGCGAGCAAGCAGGACCGCCAGGTACAGGCCGAGCGTGGTCTGGATAACGAAGGTGAGCGCGAAGAACAGCGCGTTGTGCCGCAGCGCTCCCCAGAAGCGCTCGTTGAACGGCCAGCGCGTAAGGACGGTGACGAAGTTGTCGAGACCGGCGAAGCCGCGCCGGATGAAGCCGTCCCACTCGTAGAGGCTGTAGCTAAGCGACGAGACCAGCGGGTACGCCATGAAGGCGCCGTAGATGAGCAGGGCAGGCAGCAGGAACACCACGAGGTGCCCGTGCCTGCCCCACCAGCGGCGCGCGTTAGCCACTACTGCTTACTCGAAGTCGTACCACTCCGACACTCCGCGCTGGATGTTGGCGACGGCGTCGGCCACGCTCTGGTCGCCGCCCATGACGGCCTGCATCTCGTTCTGCAGCAGCGTCGAGCCGCTTGGTTGGCCGTAACGGAACGCGGTGAGCATGAGGTAAGGCGTCCCCGCTTCATCCATCAGCGCCACCATGTCGGCGAGCGCCTCGCTGCTGGGCTGCACGCCGGGCACGGCCGAGATCTGCTGCAGTTCGTCGGTGAACATCTGGCCGTACTCCTGGGTGGCCAGGAACGCGATGAAGCGCAGCGCAGCCTCCTGGTTGGGGCTGGTGGCGTTGATGCCGTACGAGCCGTCGACGTAGTAGGAGATGGCGGCGTCGCCCGGCGCGTCGCCGGGGACGGCGAACGAGCCGACAGTGAGCTCCGGGTGCAACTGGGCAAGGGTGCCGAGCTCGTAGGAGCCGCCGATCAACATGCCGGCCTGCTCGAAGGCGAAGAGCGACTGCATGTCGGTGTAGCCGACGCCCATGTAGTTCTCGGCCAGGTACGGCTGCAGGGCGACCATGTGCTCGAGCGCGGCCGCGAAGCGCGGATCGGTGAAGTCGGCCTCGCCGCCGGTGACGGCTTCTAAGTACTCGTCACCGCCGTAGAAGGCCGGTCCGACGCCGCCGAACAGCGTCTCCAGGGTCCAGGGCTCGAGCGCGCCGTTGGCCAGCGCGTAGACGCCTGACTCCTTGAGCGCGTCGCCGACGGCCAGGAACTCGTCCCAGGTGGTCGGTTCACTGAGGCCGA
Source organism: Trueperaceae bacterium (assembly GCA_035646755.1). GTDB lineage: Bacteria > Deinococcota > Deinococci > Deinococcales > Trueperaceae > DASRWD01. The sequence goes on from DASROV010000018.1 coordinate 5,703, forward strand.
GCTCCTCGAACATGTCGACGTTGTAGAGCACCTGAACCGTCTGCAGCGCGAAGGGCACGCCGTAGACGCCCCCGTCGGCACGGTTAGTGGCGCCCAGCAGGATGCCGGGCGCGAAGTCGGCGAGCGCCGGGACCTTGTCGTCGAGCCTGAGGATGAGGCCGGCCTCGGCCAGCGCCTCAATGCCGCCGTATGCGCGCAGGTGGACGATGTCGGGGCCGCCGCCGCCCTGCAGTGCAGTGGCCACGATGGTGTTGTACTCGGTGTTGAGGTACGGCGTGAAGTTGACCTGGATGTCGGTGTTGTCGGCCTCGAAGGCGGCGATGAACTTCTCGTAGGCCTCGACGTCCTCGGTGCGCCAACTCCAGAACTCGAGCGTGGTCTGGGCCAGCGCGGCGGTGAGCAGCGACAGGGCCAGCGTGGTAGCGAGTAGGCGGATAGTGCGGTTCATGCGCATCCTCCCTTGATCACCTCGGGCCGGCCACTTTGGCGCCGACGGCGCCCGGTGTACCGGCCAGAAGCGTGTTTCCGTCTAGATATACCAGTTATGTACCAGTTGAGTCAACGAGCCCTGCGCCCATTGACGAAAGTCACGACCGGAAGATCACGTCCTCGCGGGTGAAGTTGCGGTAGGCGAAGATCAGCAGCAGGATGACGACGACCACAAGCGAGCCCCAGGTGATGAGCAGGTGTTGGGCCGTGGCGGCACCCTTGACGATGTCGTCCATGACGAGCAGAGCGTTGAAGACCGGAACGAAGTACGCGCCGTCGCCGAGGCCGATGAGGTCCTTGAACTGCAGGGCGACGGCGGGGATCACGAACAGGAACGACAGCGGCGCGACGTAGCTCTGCGCCTCCTTGAACGACCGTGCGAACATGCAGATGCCGATGAGTACCGCGGACACCACCGCGGCGAGCAGCACCGCGCTTATCAGCAGCAGGACGATGGAGCCGGCGTCGACGGCCAGGCTGCCGCCCATCACCGCGACGAGCGACTCGGCGTCGTCACCGAGGCGAGGAAGGAAGACGCTGCGCAGCGCGACCCCGCCGACGAGGTAACCGACAATCGCCGCCAACGCCGCCGAGAGGCCGAACACCATCGTCGCCAGGAACTTGCCGGCGACGACCTCGCTGCGGCGTACCGGTGCCACCAGCAGCGACTCGAGCGTGCCGCGCTCCTTCTCACCGGCGGTGGCGTCTATCGCCGTCATCTGACCGCCGGTGAGCGTCCAGATCGCGATGAAGAACGGGATGAGCCACGACAGTTGGCCGCTTGAGCGCTCGGCTTCCGAGCTCGCGTCGACCCTGGTAACGTTCACCGGTTGGAGGATGGCGGGGTCGAGCCCGGCGGCGCCGAGCCGCTCGGCGACCACCTGTTGCTGGTAGCTGCCAAGGGCCTCCTGGACCTTGGAGGCGTTGAGCTCACTGCGCATGTTGCCGACCTTGGCGAGCAGCGTGACACTGGCGTTGCCGCCGCCTGTCACCTCCTTGGCGAAGCCAGGAGGGATCACGAGCCCGGCGACGAACTCACCTTCGCGGACGGCGGCCTCGGGGTCATCGACCGCGATGAGCTCGACGTTCTGAGCCTCGATGGCGGTTCGCAGCTCGGCTGGCATCGCGTCGGCGCCCTTGATGGCCACCTCGGTTACCGACACGGCTTCGCGCTGGAACAGCCCACCCAACAGCAGCGGCATGCCGAGCATGATCACCGGCAGCAGCACCAGCGGCAGCACGAGGTTGGAGATTATCGCGCGTTGGTCGCGGATCGTCGAGAGGACCTCCTTGGCCGCGACCGCCCAGATCCGGTTGAGCCTCACGCCGGCACCACGCCCGCGCCCGCCGCATCGGTGCGGGCCACCAGCCGGAAGAAGGCGTCCTCAAGCGTCTTGCCTTCACCGCTGGCGATCAGCTCGGGGATCGTCCCGTCGGCGATCTTGCGACCCTGGTAAATGATGCAGGCGCGGTCGCACAGCTCCTCGACCTCCGACATCACGTGCGTGGAGTAGACCACCGCTCGTCCCGACCCCGGATAGGCGCGCACGAAGTCGATAACCGAGCGGCGTGCGACGACGTCGAGCCCGCTGGTGGCCTCGTCGAAGAAGATCACCTGCGGGTCGTGGATGACGGCGCGCGCGATGACGATCTTCTGCTTCATGCCGGTCGAGAACCCGCCCGCGCGGCGCGGCAGGGTGTCCCCTAGCTGCAGCAGCTCGTCGAGTACGCCGATGCGCGCCTCGATGACGCCCCTCTCCATGCCGTAGAGGCCGCCGAAGTAGTGGAGGATCTCACGTCCTGTGAGCCGGTCGTAGAGGCCCATCCCGCCGTTGACGACGCCGATCGCCGCACGCACCGCCTCGGGTTGTTTGGCGATGTCGTGGCCGGCCACGGTGGCGGTGCCGGAGTCGGCTTCGAGCAGGGTCGAGAGGATGCGCAAGGTAGTGGTCTTGCCGGCGCCGTTGGGGCCGAGCAGGCCGAAGACCTCGCCCTTGGCGACAGCGAAGCTGAGGTCGTCGACCGCCACGACGGGCTTGCCGCCACGACCGCCCTCGAAAGACTTGTTGATGCCGACCGCGGTGATCATCTGGGCCTCCAGACACGTTAGGGAGATAGCGACAGAGGCGGGCAAGTGCCGGACGGCCCGTCGTGAGCGCCCGCGATTCTAACAGTTGACCCGACAAGCGGCATCCGCCCCCGGTTCGCGGCGCGCCGGCCACGAAGGCGCAGCGTCGTTCACCCCGCGGCGTGCGGCGCGGTTCGCGGCGCTCAGCCCTCTGATATCATCGCAGGCGATGCCGGAACGTGATCTTGCCGCCCTGGACGGCTATCAGCTGATCCCGAGGGTGCTCCACCAGGTTACCGAGCCCGACATGGCGACGGTGGTCCTTGGGCGCGTCCTTTCGGTCCCGATGCTGCCGCGGTCGACATCGCCGGTGTCGGGGCGCGCCGGCATGGCCGGCGCCGACCAGAGCCCGCTCGTCGTCGTCGATGCCGACACGCTGCTGCGGGCTAAGGGCGACGGCAACCCGGGCGGGTCGATAGCGGTCCTCGCCCCGCGCAAGATGGCCGACCTCGTGCCCGAGGTGCGCGCCCTCGCCGAGCTCGGCGTGGCCTGCGTCGGCCTCGACCTGGCGCCGCTCGCCGACAGTGTGCCCTTCGGCAAAGCCGAGTTCCGGCCGCGCAGCAGGGAAGACTTAGCGGAGCTGAGGGCCGCTGCCGGCTGCCCCCTGTGGCTGTTCGGCGTGGGTGGCCCAGGCGACGCCGAGATCGCCGCCGAGGCCGGCGTCGACGGCATCGTCGTCAGCAGCGAGGTCGGCCGCCGCATCGGCGCTCCCGCCGTCATCGACATCCTTCCCGAACTGCTCGACGCCGTCGCCGGCATGCTCACCATCGCCGTCTCGGGACCGATCCGCGACGGTGTCGACGTGCTTCGCTACCTCGCCGTCGGCGCCGAGTTGGTCGTCGTTGACGACGATCGCGCGCTGGCGGCCATGGCCGCCGAACTGGCCTACGGCCTGAAACTCACCGGCTGCGCCACGCTCGCCGACGTCAGCTACGACATCCTCTTCGCTCCACTGTTCAGCGAACCGTGATCGCGCTGATCGAGGGGGAGGTGCGCGAGCTCCGCGAACACAGCGTGGTGGTGATGGCCGGCTCGTTCGGCGTCGAGTTGTTGGCCCCGGCGGCGACGCTCGCGCACTGTCGGGTTGGTGAGTTCGTCTCGTTAAGGACCCAACTGCTCGTGCGCGACGAGCAGCCGGTGCTCTACGGCTTCCATCAGCACGACCAGATGCTCGTGTTCCGGCGGCTGCTCGAGGTAAGCGGTGTCGGACCAAAGGTCGCGCTCGGCGTGCTGTCGGCACTGCCCGTCGCGGTGATTGCGGCGGCGGTGGCCAACTCCGACGCCGGCCTGCTCACCAGCGCGCCGGGGGTAGGCAAACGCACCGCCGAGCGCATCGTCGTCGAGCTTCGCAACCGCCTTCCTGAGCATCTGCTTGCCGGCGAGCCGGGCACAGTGCAGCGCGCTGCGGTCGGCGCGGCCGCGGAGGACGCCGTGGCGGCGCTGCTCGCGCTCGGTTACCGCGAGTCGCAGGTGAAGGGCGTCGTCGTCGAGTTGGCCGGCAAGGAGCCGACGGCTACTACTGAAGCGTTGATCCGCAAGGCGCTGGCGCGCGTGCGCTAGCCCCCGCGTTCGCAGCGCTCGAGTTCGGCTCGGGCGGGCAGCGGGTGTGCAGCGAGCTCAGGTCACGCCGGCAGCGGGTCGCGCGGCGCGCTCAGCTCACGCCGGCAGCGGCTCGCGCAACGCGCGCGCGGGGTCGATCCACGGCATCTCGAAAGCGTGCGCAACGCCCTCGTGCGTGAGGGAGCCCGCGTGCGTGTTGAGGCCCTTGAGCAGCGAAGGATCAGACGTCAGCGCCGCCAGGCCGCCGCTGGCCACCTTGAGCACGTAAGGCAGCGTCTGGTTCGACAGCGCCCGCGTGCTGGTGTTCGGCACCGCGCCCGGCATGTTGGCGACGCCATAGTGGACCACGCCGTCGACCTCGTAGGTCGGCCGGTCGTGGGTTGTAGCCCTGATGGTCTCGATGCAGCCGCCCTGGTCGACGGCGACGTCGACGATCACGCTGCCTGGCTTCATCGCGCCGACGAGCTCGCGCGACACCAGCCGCGGCGCTCGTGCACCCGGGATGAGCACTGCGCCGATGAGCAGGTCGGCTCGCGGCACCACCTCGACGATGTTGCCGAGGTTGCTTGCCATGGTCTGGACGGCGCCGCGGAAGACGTCGTCGAGGTACTGCAGGCGTGCGTGGCTGACGTCGAAGATCGTGACCTTGGCGCCGAAGCCGAGGGCGACCTTGGCCGCGTTGGTGCCGACCACGCCGCCGCCGAGGATCACTACCTCGCCACTCGGCACGCCGGGGACGCCGCCGAGCAGCAGTCCGCGGCCGCCGTGCGAGCGCTCGAGGAAGTGAGCGCCGACCTGTGGCGCCATGCGGCCGGCCACCTCGCTCATCGGGGTGAGCAGCGGCAGGCTGCCGCCGGCGAGCTGGACCGTCTCGTAGGCGATGGCCGTGGTGCCGGCCGCCAGCAGGGCTGCGGTGAGCTCGCGCGCCGCCGCCAGGTGCAGGTAAGTGAACAGTATCGACTCGGAGTTGAGGTGCGAGAACTCCTCGGCCATGGGCTCCTTGACCTTGAGCACAAGTCGCTGCCGCCAGGCGTCGGCGGCCTCGACCCCGACCTCGGCGCCCGCTGCGGAATAATCGCCGTCGGTGAAGCCGGAGCCGAGCCCGGCGTCCTTCTCCACCAGGACCCTGTGACCGGCCGCGACGAGCGCGTGAACGGCGCCCGGCGTCGCGGCGACGCGGTACTCCTGAGGCTTGATCTCCCTGACAACACCGATGGCCATCGTGTCTCCCTCGAACGTCATCAAGCCGCAAGAACGCACCCTGTC
>DASROV010000019.1:0-4207 GCA_035646755.1 Trueperaceae bacterium
GAAGCCAGCGAGGGTGACGGTTACGTTGTCATCATCGGCCACCGCCTGGCGGTGAGCGACGCGGGCGCCGAGGGGCCCGGGCTGGCGACCGACCCTGCTACCGGACCTGCGGGCGAACCGCTCGTCTACGTGGCCCACCAACTGAACAGCCCGGGTGAGAAGAACGACTTCATGACCTCGGTGTCGGCCGGCCTCTCCACGGTGGCGCTGGCCGGCGGCACGCTCGAGGCGGCCCACAGCCTTGACCTCAACGACCCGGCGTTCTCGACCCCGTCAACTACCCGCGCGCCGTCGCCGCCGCACCCGACGGCGCCGCTCTCTACCTCGCCTTGGCCGGGACCGACGCGGTGATGGGCATCGACGTCTCCTCACCCGCGGCCCCCGAGCTCATCGGCTTCTGGCCGGCCGGGAGCAACCCACGCGGGCTGACTGTCAGCGCCGACGGCCGACGCGCGTACGTAATGAACTACCTGTCATGCGACGTCAGCGTCCTCGACCTCAGCGACCCGGGCCACCGCCGGGAACTGGCGCGCGTGAGTGTCGCCTCTGAGGCGCTGCCGGCAGCGCTGATGCGCGGCAAGCGGCTGTTCAACAACGCGAACGACCCCCGGCTTTCCCTCAACGGCTGGCTGTCGTGCGCGTCATGTCATCTCGACGGCGGCGGCGACGGCACCACCTGGCCGCGCGACGAGGGCGACCGCCAGACCATGCCGCTCGTGGCCGGGCGGTGTTCGCCGCCCGCGGCTGCCAGTCCTGCCACGCCGGACCCGCCTGGACCACCAGCCAGCTGCCAGGCCCGGTCGGCACACTCGCCCCGGGCGGCGAGCAGGTCGTCGCCGCGGCCGTGCACGACGTCGGCACGTTCGTCCCCGAGCACGACATCACCGGCGCGAACGGCTTCGACGTGCCAACGCTGCTCGGCTTGGCCTATACCGCCCCCTACTTCCACGACGGCTCGGCGGCCGACCTCGCCGCCGTGCTCGCCCACGTGGGCCATTCGGGCGCGGCGCTGACCGCCGCCGACGAGGCCGACCTCATCTCGTTCCTACACTCGCTAGACGCGTCGAACGAGCCGTTTTCGTTACCTTGAGCAGCGACATGCATGAGACCTTGAGCGCCGCCCAGGCCCGCCGCATCTTCCTCGCCGCCCAGGGCCTCGCCCGCAAGCGGCCAGCGGGACGCGTGGGCGATCGGCAGTTCCGCGACTACCTCGAGCGCCAAGGGGTGCTCCAGCTCGACAGCGTCAACGTGCTAACCCGGGCCCACTACCTGCCTTTGTACTCGCGGTACGGCCCGTACCCGCACGCGGCGCTCGACGACTTCCTATGGTCGAGCGGCGAGGCCTTCGAGCATTGGGGACACGAGGCCTCGGTGATGCCGCGAAGGCTGCTGCCGCTCATGCGCTTCCGCATGGACGAGCAGGCGACGCGGTGGTCGCGCTACATAAGCGAGAAGGTCGAGAACGCCAGGCCCGGCCTCGTCGCGGAGGTCGAACGGGCGGTGATTGAGAAGGGGCCGCTAACCGCCGCCGACCTCAGTCACCTCGAAGGCGAGACCGGCCGCAAGCGCGGCACCTGGTGGGACTGGACCGACACCAAGCAGGCGCTCGACTACCTCTTCCTCGTCGGCCGGGTGGCGGTCGCCGGGCGACCCAACTTCCAGCGCGTCTACGGCAGCCCAACGGCAGTCTGGGGTGAGCTGGCCGAGGCCGAGCCGGTAGCTGCCGACGCCGCCAGGCAGGCGCTCTTCGAGCAGGCGTTGGGCGCGGCCGGCATCGGCACAGTCAACGACCTCGCCGATCACTTCCGCATCAAGAAGACACCGGCCAAGCGCTATGCGAAGTCCGCTGTCGAACGCGGACTCGCCAACTGGGTGAAGGTCGAAGGCTGGAAGGAGCCGGCGCTGCTGGCGCGCGGCGCGAGCGACCCCGGCCGCGCCACGGGAGCCGCCCTGCTCGCGCCCTTCGACCCGGCCGTGTGGTACCGCGAGCGACTGCTGCGGATGTTCGGCATGCACTACCGTATAGAGATCTACACGCCCGCTCCCAAGCGGGTATACGGCTACTACACGCTGCCCTTCCTGCTCGGCGACCAGATGGTGGCCCGCGCCGACCTCAAGGCCGACCGCAAGGCTTCGCGGCTGATGGTCAAGGCGGCGTGGCTCGAGGAGCGGCCGGCGCCTGGTTCACGACGCCGATCTGCCGACGAGGTCGCCGCGGCGCTCAATGCCGAGCTGCGGCTGATGGCGACTTGGCTCGACCTCGACGAAGTAACCGTAGAGCAGAGTGGCACGCTGGCGTCGGCGTTGGGCCAAGTGTCAACGCACGACTAAGCTGGCCGCGGCGATGGCGCTCGACTGGCCGACCGCAGCCGCCTACCCGCGGGCGGTCAGGCGCCCTCGTCGAGCGGAATGAAGGCGACGCTTAGGCGATACTCCTTGAGCTCGTCGTTCGCCTCGGACGCCACCTGTAGCACGCCTGGTTGCTTACGTCCCTCGAAGCGTTTGAGCGCCTGGTACAGCGTCGCTCTCAACGCTCTCGCCTCTTCGTAGGAGAGCAGCACGTCGGTCCAGAAGTCGATGCTCACCTCCTTGCCCGGGGCGTGCCAGTCTAGCTGCGACTCGGGATCGCGCGCCGAGTCGGTCCAGACCTCGCCGAGCTCGTTGCGGTAGAGGCGCTGGCCCGACCAAACGCTTTTGTCGAGGCGCTTGGCCTGCAACCGCGCGCGCTCGCGGACATCGACCAGCATGTGCTCAACCAGGCGCTCTTCCAGCGAGGCGAACGGCGTGACCTCGTAAGGGATGAAGTAGGCGTCGTGCTCCGAAGCGTAGACCTTGATGGCCCTGCCCTTCCTCGGCACCTCCCTCACCACGCGCAGCAGACCTGCCGCCAGGAAGGTCCTGATCCGGTAGAGCATCGTGTTCAGGTCGACGCCGGCCTCCGCCGCGGCCCGGCTGGCCGTCACTTCCCGGGCCAGGAACGGCGTGAACAGCTCGCGGGCCTTGGCGTCAGTAAGCAGCTTGGCTTGGGCGGCGTCGCTGACCGTGTGGAACGCGGTTGCTCGGCGGCCGGACCACAACTCCAGTCTACCTGAATCATCTACTGTCATTAACAGTAGCCTAGCAACAAAACTCGGCGCGTGAACGTACGTCGAACCTACTACGCGATAGGGGCACTGAACTGGTTCGCCACCGTGCTGCCGATGGCGGTGATGGTGCTCCTTGCCCAGTCCCGCGGCCTGAGCCTGTCCGAGATCGGCCTCTACCTTGGCCTTTACTCGCTGACCATAATGCTGCTCGAGCTTCCTTCCGGGGCCCTCGCCGACTCCGTCGGTCGCAAACGCGTGCTGCTGGCCGCGTACGCCCTTGCCGCCGTCTCGCGGGTCGTGTTCCTCTTCGCTTTCGACCTGGCGGTCTTTCTGGCGTTCGCGGTGCTGTCCGGCGCGGCGCGTGCCCTTAGCTCGGGGGCACTCGAGGCCTGGTTCATCGACTCGCTGCAGGACGCCGATCCCGAGGTCGACCTCCAACCCGCACTGGCCACGGGCAACAGCTTCCACCTCGCCGGCCTCGCGGTCGGGACCTTGACAGGCGGGCTGCTTCCGCAACTGTTCGCGCATCTACCTACTGCCAGTACCGCGGTGATCACGCCGCTATCGACAACCGTCGTGGCCTCGGTACTAGTCCAACTCGGGGTCGTCGCGTTCACCGCCCTGATCATGAGGGAGGCGCGCCCGGCGATCCTGCCCACCAGCAACGCAGCCGTTGGGCTCGGCGGCACCTGCCGACGCGGGCTAGGCTCGCTGGCACTGGTCCTCGGCGACGCCTATGAGCTCACGCGCAGGAGCCGCACCCTGCAACTACTGCTCAGCGCCGACCTGGTGATCGGGATCGTCCTAACCGCATCGGAACTACTATGGCAACCTTTCTACGCCGCCAACGTCGGCATAGGCGCCAGCGAGACCCACGTGCTCGGCGTCGTCTTGGCCGGGTGTTTCGGGATGGGCATGGTCGGCAACCTGGCCGCCACGCCGCTTTCGCGGCTGCTCAAGAACCGCTTCGCGCTCGTCTCCGGTCTCTTCCAGCTGTTGCAGGGAGCGTCGTTCGTGCTGCTCGCCTGGCAGACGAACCTCGTTCTCGCCACCGCCTTCTACTGGTCGACCTACTTCTTGCGCTCGGCGTGGTCATCGCCTCACGCCACCCTGTTCAACCA
>DASROV010000020.1:0-8268 GCA_035646755.1 Trueperaceae bacterium
CTACTGGCGTTGTGGCTAGGGCGGGCGCGCGGCACGGTGCCTGACGACCTCGCCGCCGAGTTGGTCAAGGGCCTGCGCGAGCTGCCCAAGCTGACCGAGCGGGCGCTGGCCGGCCGCGACGATGTGGCGGCCATCGCCGAGCTGATCAAGGACGCCAAGAGCGCGCTCTTCCTGGGCCGCGGCGTCAACGTCCCGACGGCGCTCGAGGGCGCCCTCAAGCTCAAGGAGATCAGCTACATCCACGCCGAGGCGTACCCGACGGGGGAGATGAAGCACGGCCCGATCGCGCTCATCGACGAAGATCTGCCGGTGGTGGCCATCGCCACCGCGTCAGCCCTCTACGACAAGACCGTCTCCAACCTGCAGGAGGTGCGCGCCCGTGACGGCCTGCTCATCGCGGTCGCCAACGAAGGCGACACCACCATCGGCCATCACGCTCAGCACGTCATCGAGGTGCCGCGCACGCACGAGCTGCTGTCGCCGATAGTCAACGTCGTGCCGCTGCAACTGCTGGCGTACGAGGTCGCCAACCGCCTCGGGCGAGATGTCGATCAGCCGAGGAACTTAGCCAAGAGCGTGACGGTGGAGTAAATCCCGAGGGCGCCGACGTCATCCGGTGAGCCGAGATCGCGGGGCTTGGATACGCCCCGCGATCTGGAAGTGGGCTCAGTAAACCGAAGGCTGCACGCCGGTCAACGAGTACCCGCAGGCACTGCTCGGCTTGAGCTCGGCCTCGACAGCCTCGCCGTCGACCGTGCCGTGGAACGAGCCGCGCGCGGCGTCGACCAAGTACTCGCCGACCAGCCGGTCGCCGTGCCGGTCGAACGAAAGCTCGAGGTCGTACTCGACACCGGAGATCGTGCTCACCCCCGCGTACGAAAGGTGCGGGGACGGGCTTTGGCAAGCGGCCAGCAGCAGCACCAAGCCCGCCAGTACGCAAGGAACGAGCGAATGCTTCAAGAAGTCCTCCAACTGGGAATGAGACGCTCCGGATCGGAGGCCAGCAGAGCTTAGCTGCGCCGGCGTCACCGCAGACTTCCATGTGTATGTTGTGTAACATACTCACTAACCGGAGGCTGAAGTGCGAGCACGCGACGAGGTTCTCTTTCCAATGGGCACCCGCCTCACCCGCGGCCGCCTTACCGACTACCTGCGCGAACTGCTCCACTTCGGCCTGAAGAACGCGCGGGCCTGCCTCTTTCCCGTATTCATCTTCGCGATGCTCGCGCTGTCGCAACTAGTGCCGCTGCCGATCGCCCGCTACGACTTCCTGCTGTTCGCCTGCCTGGCCATGCAGGTGTTCATGGTGGCTACCGGGCTCGAGACCGTCGACGAGCTGAAGACCATCACCCTCTTCCACCTGCTCGGCCTTGGGCTCGAACTGTTCAAGGTGCACGCTGGTTCCTGGACGTACCCCGAAGAGGCCCACTTCAAGGTCTGGGGAGTGCCGCTCTACAGCGGCTTCATGTACGCCAGCGTGGCCAGCTTCATGATCCAGGCCTGGCGGCTACTGCGGCTGCGGTTCCTGCACTGGCCCCCGGCCTACGTGGTCGCGCCGCTCGGCGCCCTCATCTACCTGAACTTCTTCAGTCATCACTTCTTACCTGACATCCGCTTCTTTCTCGTGGGCGTCGTCCTGGTGGTGTTCGGGCGCACCTTCGTGGCCTTCACGCCGCTAGCGAAGCAGGGGAAGATCCCGCTCGCGGCGGCGTTCCTGCTCATCGGCGTCTTCGTCTGGTTCGCCGAGAACATCGCGACTTACTTCGGTGCCTGGCAGTACCCCAGCCAACAGGACGGCTGGCACCTGGTGAGCCTGCACAAGATCTCGTCATGGGCTCTACTCGTGATCGTCAGCATGATGGCAGTCGTGCAGCTCAAGCACGTCAAGGGCTCGCGCGCCAACGAGAGTCAGGACGTGGTCGTTGATTAAGGCTACGTAGGCAGCGACCCGAACGCCCAAAACGGTGTACCGAAGTACGTTTGCCGTCACGCCGTCGCGCCGGGCCGCCATACATTGCTGTCAGGGAGGCGCGAGTGCCAGCCGATTCGGGAATCGCCGAGAAGCAGAACGCCTTGATACGCAAGCTCACGACCGTCGACGACGAGCGGGTGCTCGACGAGGTCGGTCGTTTTCTCGACGCCAACAGAGCCAGCGGTTCGCTCAGGCGACTAGACGACGAGGAGATGGATTCGATGCTGCGCCTGCTGCTGGAGGGCGACCTGAAGCCGTACTAGCTGCCGCCTCCGGTGGCCTCCGCCTGTCTCAGGGTCCACGTGCAGGGTCCGCGTGTCTCAGCTCCGCCTGCTCAGATGATCCCCTGCGAGCGCAGGATCCACCACAGCGCGCCGCCCGCGACGGCGTAGAGGAACCATTTGAGGTACTTCTGGCTGTTCTTCCCGCTCCAGCGCGTGAAGCTCTCCCTCGCCTGCACGGTCTCGACGCGTTGTGAGACGCGCTGCGCCCGCCTCAGCGAGCGCACGCTCTTGCCCACGTGCCCCTTGCGGCGGTAGGCCACGCCAAGGTTGTGGTGAGCGTTGGCGAACTGGTCGTTGAGCTTGAGCGCCTGCTCGTAGTAGCCGATGGCCTCGTCTACCTCGCCCTGCTCGAGGGCGACGTTGCCGAGGTTGGTGAGGGCTCGGTAGTGCTGCGGGTCGATCGCAAGGGCCCGGGCGAAGGCGGGACGAGCCTCGTCGAGCTCGCCGAGGTAGATGAGCGCGGTCCCGCGCTGGGTCAGTACGTCGGCCTCGAACCAGGAGTCGTCGACGGCGGCAAGGCTTTCGAGGGCGGCCTCGGGATCGCGCCTGTCGAGCGCTTTCGAGCTCGCCGTGAGCACGTCGAGGTCCTCCTGCAGCTGTTGCCACGGCGCCAGCAGCGGTCGGCTCTCGAGCCGCTCGAGGCGCGTCTTCGCCTTTAGGTAGGAACGCTCGCGTACCAACTCCTCGACGTCGGCAAGGGCGCTTAGGGCCTGACCCACCTGGCCGTCCTCGCTGGCGGCGCGTCCGGCCGCGGCCGCATCCGCGCCAACCATTCCCGGCAGCGCACCGGCGCCGGCCATGCTAAGGCGCTGTGAGAGCAGGTACGCCTGTCTCGCCGCGCCGAAACGGTGCGCCGCGAGCAGCTCGCGCCAGTCTGGAACGGGAGTAGATGGGCCGGTATCGCCGGGTGTTCCGGTAGGAAGGTCAGCGCCGTGCGGTGACGCGTCAGCCGCGTCCTGGTCGTTCATGTTGCCGACGGTAGCATGTCGCGGTAGAGGGCCTCATAGCGCTCGGCGGAGCGGCGCCAGGAGAAGTCCTGGCCCATCGCGTCGTACTGCATACCGCGCCAAGTAGGGCTACCGGGGCCGGTTTTCATGGCCTCGGCTCCCGCCAAGGCGACGCCAGCCGCCGTGGCGTCTTGGAACACGAAGCCGGTGCGGCCGTCGTCGACGGTGTCGGCCAAGCCGCCGGTGGCGCGCACGATCGGCAACGTGCCGTAGCGCATGGCGATCATCTGGCTCAGACCACACGGCTCGAAGCGGCTCGGCACCGCCAGCGCGTCGGCACCCGCGTAGATGAGGCGCGCGAGCGCGTCGTCGAAGCCGATCTCAACCCCGGCCAGGCTGGGGAAGTCGGTCGCCAGGGCCTGCGCAAGGGCCTCGGTGGCGGCGTCGCCGGTGCCGAGCAGCGCCAACGCCCAACCCTGATCGAACAGGCGCGGGGCGGCCGTAAGCAGGAGGTCGATGCCCTTCTGCTCGGCGAGGCGGGAGACCACACCGATCACCGGCCTGTCGGCGGCCAGGCCGAAGCGCTGCTTGAGCGCGAAGCCGCACTGCGCCTTGCCCGCCAGGGAGCCGCGCGAGTAGGTGGCGGGCAGCGCCGCGTCGGTGGCCGGGTCCCAGCTTCGCGTGTCGATGCCGTTGAGGATGCCCGAGAGCTTGCTCTCCAAGCTGCGGAAGGTGCCGTCGAGGCCGAACCCGAACTCCGGTGTGGTCAGCTCGACGGCGTAGGTGGGGCTCACGGTAGTGACTCGCCGGGCGAAGCCGACCCCGGCCTGCAAGGCGTTGGCCCGGCCGAAGTGATGGAGGTATGAGCCGCTCAGCGCGTTGGGAAGGCGCAGCCACCACAGCGTCTGCTCGAGGTCAGAGGACCCCTGGTATTGCACGTTGTGCACGGTGAACAGGCTGGGCAAGCCGGGGTAGGCGTCGGGGAGGTGCCAGCCGGTGGTCAACAACATGGGCAAGTAGCCGGTGTGCCAGTCGTTGGCGTGCAGCAGCTGAGGACGGAAGCCGACGCGCGCGGCGGCCTGCGGCACGGCCCGCGAGAAGAGGGCGAAGCGCTCGACGTCGTCGGCATAACCGTAGAGTTCCGGTCGGCGGAAGAAGTCGTGGCCGACGAACAGGTAACGGACCTTGCCGGACTCGAGCGTGCCGACGCCAGCCTTGCTGAAACCGCCCGCGAACGGCACCTCGACATCGCCGATCCAGTACGGCTCGCGGTCACCGCGAAGGCCCTCGTACCACGGCGTGACCACCACCACTTCGTGACCGAGGGACGCCAGCGCCTCCGGCAGCGCGCCGGCCACGTCGCCGAGCCCGCCAGTCTTGCTGAAGGGCGCGACCTCGGCGCTCGCGAACAGGATGCGCATACAGGCTAGCTTAACGGCCGCACCCGGCGAAGCCCACCGTCGGCGCTGTGACGGAGCGCTCTCATGCTGGTGCGTATACTTCGACCAGAAACACGGGTAGCGGTTGTGGCCAGGTGCTGTTAGAACCGCTGCTGCGAGAACCGCACCCGTTTGCTTGGAGGCTTATGAAGCGCAGATGGATGATCGTCGGTCTGGTCGGGCTGGTCGCCGCGACCATGGCCGTGTACGCGCAGGTTTCTCGCGATTTCGCCGGCGAGTTCCTCAACACCGCCGCCGGTCGTGCCCTTATCCAATCGTACGGCGCCCTCAAGAGCGGCTACCTGCATGAGGTCGACGACGAGTCGCTGATTCGCGGCGCCATCACCGGCATGATCGAGTCGCTCGAGGACCCCTACACCACCTACATCGAGCCACGCGCCGCGGCGCGCGAGAACCAGGACATCACCGGCTCCTTCGAGGGCATCGGCGCCGTCCTCACCCCGCACAACCGCACCACCGGCGAAGGGGTCGAGATCCTCACCGTCTACCAGGGCGGCCCGGCTTCGGGCGCGGGTCTGCAACGCGGTGACGTGTTCCTCGAGGTAGACGGCGTCGACGTCCGTGACTTCACCACCTCCGAGGTCGCCGACGTCGTGCGCGGCCCGGCCGGTACGACCGTCGAGCTCACCATGACCCGCCCGGGCGCCGAAGAGCCGGTGGTGTTCAGGATCGAGCGCGACACCATCGAGATCATCGACGTAAGCAGCACCATGCTGCCCGAAGGCGTCGGCTACTTGAGCCTCACCTCGTTCGGCAACCAGCGCCTCCACGAGCAGATGGTCGAGCACCTCGACAGCCTCATCGAGCAGGGCGCTACCTCGCTCATCCTCGACCTCCGCGACAACTCCGGTGGCTTGCTCACCCAAGCCATCCTCATCTCCGATGAGTTCCTCTCCGAGGGCGACATCGTCTTCCAGCGCGCCCGCGGCGTCACCCAGCGTCTTGCCTCTGCCGACCCGGCCGCCTACGAGCTGCCGATGGTGGTGCTGGTCAACGAGCACTCCGCCTCGGCCTCCGAGATCGTGGCCGGCGCGCTGCAGGAGAACGAGCGCGCGCTGATCGTCGGTGAGCCGACCTTCGGCAAGGGCGTCGCCCAGTCGGTGATGTCACTCTCCGACGGTGGCCAGCTCAGGTACGTTTCGTTCGAGTGGCTCACCCCGGACCGTCGCAGCATCGCCGAGGAGGGCATCGCGCCCGACGTGAAGGCACAGGACACCCGCTTCCCGAACACCATCTCGGCCGAGGGCCGCGGCCTGGATGCCGGCCAGACGGTCGAAATACTCGTCGACGGCGTAAGCATCGGCTCGGTGAAGGCCGACGAGGAAGGCGTCTTCGAACTGCTGGCGCTCGGCCCGCAGCGCGAGTTGAGCCCGGTACAGGGCGAGGCCATCGTCCACCTCGAGTCCGACAGCGCTCTGCAGACCGCGTTCGACACGGTGCTGCAGCAGGCACAGGCGCAGGCGGCCGCCGACTGAGCACGGCCCAACCTCAACCAGCATCGAGCGGCGGGTCAACCACGGCCCGCCGTCTAATGACCAGGCGGTCCATCTCGTGATGATCGAGGTGGACCGCCTCGTCAAGCGCTACGGCCGAATCACGGCGGTCGAGGGGCTGTCGTTCGGCGTCGAGCGCGGCAGCGTGCTGGCGCTGCTCGGTCCCAACGGCGCCGGCAAGTCGACAACCATAAGGGCCGTTACTGGGCAGCTACGCCCGACCTCCGGCCGCGTCGCCGTCTGCGGCCACGACCTAGGCGCCGAGCCGCTCGCGGCCAAGCGCGCCTTCGGCTACGTTCCTGACAGGCCCTACCTCTACCCGAACCTGAGCGGCCGCGAGCTGCTGCGCTTCCTCGGCCGCCTGCGCGAGGTGCCTGACGCCGAGCGCAAAGCCAACGACCTGCTCGCCCGCTTCGAGCTAAGCGAGGCGGCCGACGAGCTCGTCGACACCTACTCGCACGGCATGCGCCAGCGCCTCACCTTCTGCGCCGCGCTGCTGCACGCGCCGATGGTGCTGATCATCGACGAGCCGATGGTCGGACTCGACCCACGCGGCGCGCGCGACGTGCGCCAACTGCTCCGCCGCCACGCCGACGACGGCGGCGCGGTGCTGCTCACCACGCACTCGATGGACGTCGCCGAGGCGGTCGCCGACGACATCGTGCTGCTGGCGCGGGGCCGCGCCGTGGCGCGCGGCAGCATGAGCCAGCTGCGCAGCGCGGTAGGCGACGAGGCCGCCAA
The DNA here is from genome assembly GCA_035646755.1 of Trueperaceae bacterium. Classification (GTDB taxonomy): domain Bacteria; phylum Deinococcota; class Deinococci; order Deinococcales; family Trueperaceae; genus DASRWD01. Next base: position 6,898 of record DASROV010000020.1, read on the forward strand.
CCTCGAGGCGATCTTCATCCAGCTGACCAGCGAGGCGGAACGGGTAGGGCAGTGACACTGCTCAACATGCGCCTGCGCGGCGCCTTCAACGGCGCGGCCAAGACGCCGCTGCGCTCGGTGTCGGGCGCGCTGCTGCTGGCGCTCGTCTACCTCGCCATGCACTCGCTTACGATCAGGGCGCTGCGCTTCCTCGACGGCATGCCCGACATCGGCACCATCGCCGACGCCGTCGTCCAGCGCAGCCTCGAGGGACTTATGGTCGTACTGATGGTCGCCGTCGCGTTTTCGGTGCTCACCGGCGCGATAGGCACGCTCTACGCCTCCACCGACCTGCCGTTCCTGCTCTCCCAACCCGTCGCCGCCTGGCGCGTATTCGGCCTCAAGGTCGCTGAGACCTACGCCTCCAGCGCCCTGTTGCCCGCCGCGTTCACGGTGCCGGTGATCGTCGCGCTCGGCGTGCACCGCGGCGCGCCCCTGAGCTTCTACCCGCTCGCGTTGCTGGTGCTCGCCAGCCTCTACGCCCTGCCGGTGGCGCTCGGCGCGCTGCTGTCGCTCGTGCTCATGCGGCTGGCGCCTGAGGGCAGGGCGCGCGGCGTGGCCACCGCCGCCAGCGTGACGGTCGCGGCGGGCATGGTCCTGGGCCTCAGGGCCCTGCGCCCCGAGCAACTCACGGCGCTGTCGCCCGACGAGTTCGAGACGATGCTAAGCGCCTTCGCCACTTTCGACGTCGGCTGGTTGCCGAGCTCATGGGCCTCTGACGCGATCTGGCAGGCTTTGGCCGGGCGGGCATCGGCAGGACTTGCTGTGCTCTTGGCAGCAGCCGGGCTCAGCTTGGCCGTGGTGGCGCTCACCGCGGCCTGGGCCTACGGCGCCGGCTGGTTCCGCTCGCTCGACACCCGCTCGGACTCCGCACGCCGCCGCCGGGTCGGCGGCCGCATGCCGGCCTGGCAACGGCTGTTGGCGCGGGTCGGCAGGGGCCTGGTGCTGAAGGACACGCTGGTGCTCATGCGCGACCCCAGTCAGTGGTCGCAGCTGCTCGTCTTGGCGGCGCTCGCCGGCGTCTACTTCATGAGCACGGCTAGCCTCTCGGTCGGCGTGCAGCAGTTCCGCGACGCGATCGGCGCGATGAACGTCGCCTTCCTGGCGTTCCTACTTTCCGGGGTCGGCATCCGACTGTCGTTCCCGTTGGTTTCACTCGAAGGCGACGCGTTCTGGCTGCTGCGCTGCGCCCCGATCGCGGCCGGGCGCGTGGTGCTCGCGAAGTTCCTCGGCTCGCTGCCGCTGATGCTGGTGCTCGGCACCGGTCTTGGCTTCGCGGTGGCCGGCCGGCTCGAGCTCTGGCCAGCGCCAGCGCCGGCGAGAGCTCGAGCC
>DASROV010000021.1:0-6454 GCA_035646755.1 Trueperaceae bacterium
GTGTAGGTCGCGATGAACGCGCCGGTTACTAAGCCGTAGACGACCGCCCGGCGTTGTCCGGAACGCAGCAGCGAGCGCCCGCCCGAGAGGACGAACACGCTCACCACCACGAACGCCGTGCCGATCAGCGCTTGCGCCCCAGGCCTCTCGGCCAGCAGCAGCACGGCGAGTCCAGTGGCCAGCGCGGGACCGCTGCCGCGCGCCACCGGGTAGACGAGCGACAGGTCTCCGGCGCGGTAGCCACGCTGCAGGCAGATGAAGTAGCCGACGTGAATGGCGCTCGAACCGAGCGCGAAGGCCAAGTGGGTAGCGCTGAAGCGCGGCTCGAAGACGAGCACGTAGCCGGCGACAACGGGGGCGTAGACGACCACCGTCATGAGCGAGAACAGCCACAGGAACTCGGCTCCGCCCTTGGCGCGCTTCGCCAGCAGGTTCCAACTGGCGTGCAGGAACGCCGAGCCCAATAACAGGGCCAGCGCGGGGCCCGTCAACCTAGTGGGCGCTCAGTCGGCGACGTACGTCAGCCAGCTCTCGAACTCCGGCACCTTGCCGCCCACCACGTCGAGGTAGACCCTCCGCATCTCGAGCGAGTACTCCCCGGCCACGCCGGTGCCGATGGGGCGCCGGTCGATCGAAGCGACAGGCGTTACCTCGGCGGCGGTGCCGACCATGAACACCTCGTCGGCGGTGTAGAGCTCGTCGCGCGTGGCCATCGTAGGGACCACCTCGGTGCCCAGCCACGCGGCGATCTTGATCACCGAGTCGCGGGTGATGCCGCGCAGGTTTACTGAGTGGGCGATGGGGAGCAGGACCCCATCTCTCACGACGAAGATGTTCTCACCGGAGCCCTCGGCAACGAAGCCCTGCTGGTCGAGCAGTAGCGCCTCGTCGAAGCCGTTCTCCCTCGCCTCTTGGTTGGCGAGCACGGAGTTCACGTAGTTGCCACCGGCCTTCGACTTGGTGGGCATGACGTCGGCGCCCGCGCGCCGCCACGAGCTGGTCATGAGCTTCGCGCCCTTGCGCACTGCCTCGTCACCGAGGTAGACGCCCCATGGCAGCGTCGCGACCATGAAGTGAACCTTGTTGCGCGTGGGGTTCACGCCGAGCGACTCGGCCCCGTACCACAACAGCGGCCTTATATAGCAGCCCGGTCGCTCGTTGGCCCTAAGCGTGTCGAGGATGGCCCGCTCGATCTCGTCGGCCGAGAGCGCCGTGCGCATGCCGAGGATCTTGGCCGACTGCAGCAGGCGCTCGGCGTGCTCACGCAGTCGGAAGACCGCCGAACCGCGCGGTGTCGAGTACGCCCTGATGCCCTCGAACACGCTGGTGCCGTAGTGAAGGGCGTGCGTGAGCACCGAGACGGTGGCTTGCTCTTGCGGGATGAGTTCGCCGTCGAGGTAGACCATGCCTGCATCCAACGCCGAGGTACTGGCCGGCGCCGACTTCTGTTGAACCGTCATCTAGATCCAGCCTCCGTTCTAGGACCTTAAGCATGTCACGTAGGGGAGGCCGATTGGGCGCCATCGGTACGACGTCCCCGGCGCGGTACTAGACTCGGCTGCATGAACGTTCTCATCACCGGCGGCGCCGGCTACATCGGCAGCGTCACCGCCCAAGCCGTGCTCGAGCGCGGCCACCGGGTGGTAGTGCTCGACGACCTCTCCAGCGGACACCGTGAGGCGGTGCCAACGGGGGCCACCTTCGTCGAGGCCGACATCGCCGACGGCGACGCGGTGGCCGCGGCGCTGGCCGGGCACGGCGTCGACGCTGCCGTGCACTTCGCGGCGCTGTCGCTGGTGCCCGACTCGATGAAGCGGCCGCTGGCGTACTACCGCAACAACGTAAGCGGCAGCGTGGCGCTGCTGCAGGCACTCGTCGACAGTGGCGTCGAGCGCTTCGTGCTGTCCTCGACCGCGGCCGTGTACGGCACGCCGGCCAGCGTGCCTATCCCCGAACACGCCGATCTGCGGCCCGAGAACGTCTACGGCGAGACCAAGCTGGCGGTAGAGCGACTGCTCGGCTGGCTGGCGCGCACGCGGGGCCTCGGTTACGCCGCCCTACGCTACTTCAACGCCGCGGGCGCCAGCGCCGTTCACGGCGAGGACCACGATCCGGAGACGCACCTCATCCCCATCGTCCTGCAGGCCGCCGCCGGCCTCAGGGATCACGTCGCGGTGTACGGCAGCGACTACGACACGCCGGACGGCAGCGCTGTGCGCGACTACGTGCACGTCCTCGACCTGGCGCGGGCACATGTGCTTGCTCTCGAGGCGATCGAGCCCGGCGTGGGCAACGCCTACAACCTCGGCAGCGGCACCGGCTACTCGGTGAGGCAGGTGGTCGAGGTCTGCCGCGAGGTTAGTGGCGCCAACATCGCGGTACGCGAGGCCCCGCGACGAACCGGCGACCCTGCGGTGCTCGTCGCCGATAGCAGCAGGGCAAGAGCGCATCTCGGCTGGGTGCCGCGCCACGAGTCTCTCAAGGCGATGGTCGCCTCGGCGTGGCGTTGGCGGCAAGCCAATCCGGACGGCTACGAGAGCTGACGGCAGAGGAGTTAAGGCGCGTACTGGAGGCGCGGCACCTTGCTTCTAATGTCCTTCTGATAGCATCTGCCAGGAACGTGAGCGGGCGGGCGGTGGAAAGCTCGCCCGCGTGAAGGTTCCCTTAGCTCACGAGATGTCGAGGCAGGTGAGCCCCGTGCTACCCTGTCGTGACTTGGAGATTGCCATGAGACGACTCCTTCTCACCGCCGTGTTCGCGCTCGTTGCGGTGGCCTTTTCCCAAGCCGGTGCGCCCCTTAGCGGCATCGTGCAAAGCGAAGAGGCGCTTGCAGACAACACCAGGGTCGCGATACACGTGGTGGACGCCGACAACGTCTGGGGCCTCGAGGTCGCCAGCGTCGAGCCTGTCGGCGGTACGTTCAGGGTCAACCCAGAGAGTGTGCCCGCCAGCGAGATGGCGCAGTTCAGAAGCGGCGCCGTGATCCTGCCTGGCCTGCAGAACGAGTACCGCGTCACGCCCGACGGGGTCAACGTCGCCGTTGGTCGCTTCAACATGTACGTCGACCAGAACGGCAACGGCGTCTTCGACCGCGTGCAGGACAAATGGTACATCGGCGTGCCCCGGCTCGAAGACCCGCTCGGCTTCTTCACGCTCCTTTACGTCGACCAGGCCGCCACACTTACTGGCGCTGGGGTAGAGCTTCAGTTGCAACAGGGTTGGAACGTCTTCACCGTGCGCTTCCCTGAGGACAGGGCCGTTTACGAGATCGTCACCGCCGTCGAGGACATCGTTCTCGACGTGATCCTGCCGTAGATGAACAAGTTCGGCGGCGAGTTCGGTGGCGTGTTCCGCGGCGAGTTGCGAGGCGCTGAGCGCGACTTCGCGCTGGTGGTAAGTCGCTTCAACGAGCTGGTTACCGAGCGTCTGCTGCAGGGGGCGATTGCGGCGTTCGCCAGGCACGGTGTGCCGGCCGAGCGCCTCGCCGTGGCGTCTGTGCCCGGCGCCGTGGAGATCCCCGTGGTGGCCGCCCGCTTGGCCGCCAGCGGCAAGTACGCCGCGATAGTCACTATCGGCGCCGTTATCCGCGGCGACACCAGTCATTACGATCACGTCGCCAGCATCGTGGCCAGCGGCGTCGCGCACGCCGCCAACACCAGTGGCGTGCCGGTGGTGTTCGGCGTGTTGACCACCGACACGCTCGAGCAGGCACTCGACCGAGCCGGCGGCAAGGCCGGCAACAAGGGCGCCGAGGCGGCAGTCACCGCCATCGAGATGGCCGACCTCATGAGCAGGTTGCCCGCGCCGAGAGCAGACGGTTGAAACCATACCGGCCTCGCTCGGTCCGAAGGTAGATGGCTGAGGCTCCCGACGCCGACGCTGAGGGCGCGGCACGCACGTTCTCGGCGCGCGAGATCGTCGAGGAGTTCTTCCCGGCGACACCGGCCCGGTTGATACCAGGCAAGAAGAGGTTGAGGCTCCTGCGCTCGAACTCCGGCAACCTCAAGGTGCTCGATGCCGACGGCCGGGAGCTGCTGGTGATGGAGCCGGTCAGACAGCTCGGTGACCCCAGCCACCGGCTGTGCTGCGACCTCTGCCTCAACAGCGCCGGCCGCCCTGACCTGGCCCTTCACCGCGTGCCGGTCCCAGGCTCGCACGGGCGCCGCTGGCGCTATGTGACGGCCTGCCACGACGAGGTGGCGTGCGAAGCGCGGCGCCACGACGATGCCATGATCGACCGGTTGCTGGCGAACTAAAGCTCGGTCTCGCCGCTCGTCTTCAGCCGTCCCGGGTCCAGCCTTGGGCCTCCGCGTAGCGCCGCAACAGCGCCTCGGCGTCGTCGCGGTCCTTTACGTCGCCCACCGCTACCGCTTCGTCGACGAGCGCCAACGCCTCGCCGACGCGCGGACCCGGCCGCAAGGCAAGCAGAGCCATCACCTCTTCACCGTCAAGCAGGCGCGCTTGCGGCGGCGCCTCAGCGAGCACGGCGAGCACCCGCGCGATCGCTAGGCGGTAGGTGCGTCGTCCGACCTCGTTGGCACGGCGCCCGCGGGCGGCCTCGCGGTCGGCGATCATCAGCCTGAGCAGGTCGGGAAGCACACGCCGGTGCCGGTGGACGAAGCGCCGCGCGCCCTTCTCACTGCCAGGAAGCGGCAGCATGTGATAGCGGACGAGCGAACTCGCGTGGTCGACGACGTCGTTGCCGAACCGCAGGCGCCGCAGCGCTGCTTGGCTGAGCTCGGCCCCGCGCTTGTCGTGGCCGTGGAACGTCGGCCGCCCGGTCCAATGCACGGACGCGGTAGCCGGCTTGCCCACGTCGTGAAGCAAGGTCGCCAGGCGCAGCGCCAAGCCGGCGTCGGGGAAACCGCGTGTGAGCCGGTGCACGGCCTCGAGGGAGTGGCCGAGCACGTCGCGGTGGTGAAGCGGACCCTGTTCCACACCGTGGGTCGCCGCGAGCTCGGGCAGGAAGGTCGCCAGCACCCCGAGCTCCGCGGCCAAGGACAAGGTCCGCGCTGCCGTTTCGGCGAGGAGCACCGCGACCAGCTCGTCGCGGACGCGCTCAGGTGCAGGCAACGGCGCCCTTCCAGCCAGCTGGTCGTCGGCCATCGCGCTCACCGCGGCGCGCGTGGCGTGCTCGAGATCGAAGCCGAGGAGACCAGCGAATCTCACGGCCCGCAACGGTCGCACGGGGTCGTCCCGCATGGCAGCCAACGAGGTCATGCGCACGCGGCCGGCCGCGAGGTCGGCGACGCCGCCCGTGGGGTCGATGAGCTCACCCGACGGCCTGGCCGCGATCGCGTTGATGGTCAGGTCGCGGCGCCGGAGTTCGCGTTCGAGATCGGCCTCGAGGTCGGCCTCGTGGTCGGTCCCGTAGCCGGCGGTCGCCTCATCAGGTGCGCCGCTAAGCGGCACGAAGTCGTGCACCACGCTGCCGCCGCCTGCGCTGCGAGCGAGCACCCGCCAATGGCCGCGGGCTTCGTCGAGCGCGAAGACCGGCCCGTCGACAGCCTTGGACTGCGCGCGGGCCGCGGCGGCGGGGTCGGGCACCACCCAATCGACGTCGTGCGGTCGCCGCCCCAGCAGCACGTCTCTTACCGCGCCACCCACCAGGAGGCCGTGGTCGGGCCACGGCGTAAACTCGCTGGTATCGATGCGTCCACCGGCTGAAAGGTCCGCTACGCGCTTGGCGAAGGGTCGCCGTCTCATCGCGAGCATTACAGCATGCGTGGCCAGGGGCCCGGGATGAGCCTCGGATCGTCGCTCGACCGGCCGGCCAGCCGCCACGAGCCGCTGCGAATCGGGCTTACCGGCAACATCGGCGCGGGCAAGTCGAGCGTTGCCAAGCTGCTCGCCGACCACGGCGCGGCGGTTGTCGACGCCGACGCGTTGGCGCGCGCCGCGACGGAGGACCCGGCTGTGCTGAAGGCCATCGCCGCCGAGCTGGGCCCCGACCTCGTGATCACGGCGGGCGACGGCGAGCCGCGCCTCGACCGTGCCGCCACCGCCGCCCGGGTCTTCGACGATGACCGGGCGCTGGCCCGGCTCAACGCTTTGATCCACCCCTGGGTAAGACGACGCAGCGCAGAGCTTGTCGCCGAACTCGAACGCTCCGAGCGGCCGCCTCCCGTCATCGTGTTCGACATCCCGCTGCTCTACGAGAACGACCTGCACCGTGGTCTCGACGCGGTGGTGGTCGTCGACGCTCCGCTCAGCGAGCGGGTCGCGCGCGTGGTGGCCCGCTCGGGTCTCGAGCCGGCCGCGGTGCGAAGGCGTGACGCCGCGCAACTGCCGCTAGAGCAGAAGGTCGCCCGCGCCGACTTCGTGGTCGACAACACGGGCGACGAGATCGCTCTGGTTGGGCAGGTCGCGCTGTTGTGGCGCGACCTGCTCGGGCTGCGCGGGGAAGCTTCAGTTCAGCGGTAGCCGATCACCACTGAACGGTGGTGTGGGTCTC
>DASROV010000022.1:0-5376 GCA_035646755.1 Trueperaceae bacterium
GTAGCGGTATCAGCGGTCGCACGCCGGGCACGCCGTCGGCCCCTCCCGCGCCGGGCTCTGTCGGCTGCGCGAGCGATTCTCCGGAAGTGTCGGCGGGGCTATTTGGACCAGCTAGTCGGCGGTGCAGGTCGGCCAACTCACCGGCCTGTGCCGACGCCGCGACCAGCGAAAGGCACAGCAGCAGCAGCGTCATAGCTTTCGACGAGAGAACTCGCAACATGCTTCATGCTGCCACGCGAGTCGGTGACTGGTGTGGGCGGTCGTGGCAGAGGCTTCATCTTGGCCGCATCTGACGACCTGAGCTATGCTCGCCTGGTACTGCTGACCTCGGCCCCGGTAGCACCAGGGGCCGCCACCCACGAGCTTCGGGCGCGAACGTCTGCTCACGTCGCACCCCACCCCGGAGGAACCATGGCGGACAGAATCGAATCGGTATTGCAGGAGTCGCGCAGCTTCGAGCCCTCGCAGGCCTTCAAGAGCACGGCGCACATCTCAGACCTGGGCGAGTTCGAACGCCTCTACCGGCAGTCGCTTGACGAGCCCGACAAGTTCTGGGGCGACGCCGCCAGCTTGCTTCACTGGTTCGAACCGTGGGACAAGGTGCTCGACTGGGACGAGCCCCACGTCAAGTGGTTCGCCGGCGGCAAGACCAACCTCGCTTACAACTGCCTCGATCTTCAGGTAGAGAGAGGCCACGCCAACAAGGTCGCCTTCTTCTGGGAGGGCGAGCCGGGTGACCAAAGGGCTCTCACCTACGGGCAACTGCTCGAGGAGGTAAGCCGCTTCGCCAACGTGCTCAAGGGCAAGGGCGTCGGCCTTGGCGACCGGGTGGCCATCTACATGCCGATGATCCCCGAGGCGATCGTCGCCATGCTGGCCTGCGCCAGGATCGGCGCCACACATTCGGTGGTCTTCGGCGGTTTCTCGTCCAATGCGCTGGCCGACCGCATCAACGACGCCAAGGCCGAAGTAGTGATAACCGCCGACGGGGGTTATCGCCGCGGCCAGGTGTTGCCGCTCAAGCCGGCTGTCGACGAGGCGCTGAAGGAGACGCCTAGCGTCCGTAGCGTGATAGTCGCGCGCCGCACCGACAATCCGATAAACATGGAACCTGGCCGCGACGAGTGGTACCACGACCTCATGCGCGAGGCGTCAGACGACTGCCCAGCGGTGCCGGTCGACGCCGAGCATCCGGCCTACGTTCTTTACACCTCCGGCTCGACCGGCACCCCGAAGGGCGTGCTTCACACCACCGGCGGGTACCAGGTCCACACGGCGCTCACCACCAAGTACGTCTTCGACCTTCGGCAGGACGACGTCTACTGGTGCACTGCCGATATCGGCTGGGTAACGGGGCATAGCTATATCGTCTACGGTCCTATGGCGCTCGGCGCCACGCAGGTGATGTACGAGGGCAACCCCATCTACCCCGGCCCCGACCGCCTGTGGGAGATGATCGCGAAGTACAACGTCACGGTCTTCTACACCGCGCCGACGGCGATCCGCACGTTCATCAAGCTCGGCGCCGAGCACCCCAGGCGCCACGACCTCACCAGCCTGAGGCTGATCGGCACCGTGGGCGAGCCGATAAACCCCGAAGCCTGGATGTGGTACCGCCGCGTCATCGGGGGCGACCGTTGCCCGGTCGTCGACACCTGGTGGCAGACCGAGACAGGCGGGATCATGATCTCCACGCTGCCCGGCGTGCACGCCACCAAACCGGGCTCAGCCGGCGTGCCCCTGTTCGGTGTCGAGGCCGCTGTCGTCGACGCCGACGGCAATGAGGTGCCCGCCAACCAGGGCGGCTACCTGGTCATGAAGCGCCCCTGGCCGGGGATGCTGCGCACCGTCTACGGCGACGACGACCGCTACCGTAACCAATACTGGGGAGAGGTCCCGCACGTCTACTTCTCGGGCGACGGCGCCCGCAAGGACGAAGACGGCTACTTCTGGGTGATGGGCCGCGTCGACGACGTGGTCAACGTCTCCGGTCACCGGCTGGGCACGATGGAGGTGGAGTCGGCGTTGGTCTCGCACGAGAAGGTGGCTGAGGCCGCCGTTGTGGGCCGCCCCGACGAGATCAAGGGCCAGGGCATCGTGGCTTATGTCACCCTCGAGGATGGCAACGCTCAGTCCGAAGAACTGCGCGCTGAGCTGCGCCAGCACGTCGTCAAGGAGATCGGGGCGATCGCTCGCCCCGACGAGATCCGCTTCGCTGAGTCGCTTCCCAAGACCCGCTCGGGCAAGATCATGCGGCGGCTGCTGCGCGATGTCGCCTCGGGCCAGGAGTTGACTGGAGACATTAGTACGTTGGAGGATCGGACCGTGGTCGAGAAGTTGCAGGGGTCGGAGGAGTAGCTAGCCACTGACAAAGGCACTCATAAATGCGGAATCGGTACAGTAGAAAGTGTGGAAAATGTATCGTACGCGGCTCAACTAAGGCTGCGCGCTTACATGGATGCGCGCACTTGACATCTTCGCACTACGGCTTAGACCCGCTCGCCAACCGCGGAGCCGGCCAACGCACCTGCGCGATGACCATGGCGACCAGCATCAGCGCTCCGCCAATCCAACCCAGAGTGCCGAGCCGCTCGCCCAACAGTAGGTAGGCGAACAGCGCTGCGAAGGCGGGCTCGAGCACGAACACCAGCGCCGCGAGGTGCGCTGGCACAACGCGCTGGGCATAGGTCTGGAGGATGGCTACCAGGGCGGTGGCGACCACCGCCAGGTAGACGATGGCGAGGTAGGTGGTGAACGGCACACTTGCCAGATCGCCGACCTGCGGCAGCGCCCACAGCCAGGCCAGAAGCGCCATCGGAACGTGCTGCATGAACGCTAGTGACGCCCCACGGACCTTGCCCGCCACCTCACCGAGGTAGACGATGTATAGGGCGTAGGCGAGGGCGGTGCCCAGCACTAGTACGTCACCGTTGTTGATGGCGGCCACGCCATTCCGCAAAGTGATCAAAGCCAGACCAACAAGAGCAACTATGGCCGCTGCGAATACGCGCGGAGCAACCGACTGCCGCCAAAACAGCCTGCCGACCAGAGGCGTGAGGATCACCGAAAGCCCGGTGATGAAAGCTGCGTTCGAGGCGCTGGTGATAGCGAGACCCGCGGTCTGCGTGAGGAAGCCCGCGTACGACAGAACTCCCAGGATGATGGCCGGTACGACCGCTCGTTTGTCCCACCCTGCCCAAGCCAACAGCAGTCCGGCCAGAGTGAAACGTACTGCTAGCAGGAGCGGCACCGAGATGGTGTCTAGTGCTTCCTTTACGACTACGAACGTGGTGCCCCAGATCATCGTGACGACAACAAGGGAGACGAGGCCGACGGCGGGGCTCACGTAGGTCATTGTCACATGGGTCAGTAACAAGCGACTGCGGCCGAGCTCCATGCCCGGCGTCGACCGCTGGTTAGTATGCGCGGATATGAACACTGCTCCAGAGGACGCTAAGCGACCGGCGCGAGACACCGACCGCCTGCGCGTCGGTTACGGCGAGGACGCCCATCGGCTCAAGGCCGGGCGTGAGCTCATCATCGGTGGCGTGGCGGTACCAGAAAGCCTCGTTGGCGCCGAGGCGGTAAGTGACGGCGATGTACTCCTACACGCACTCGCCGACGCCCTTCTATCGGCGTTCGCGCAGGGAGACATCGGCGTGCTGTTCCCCCCCGACGACCCGGCCAGCCGCGGCTTGACCAGCTCCGTCATCGTGGCTACCGCACTAGAGCGCATTCGACAGCAGGCGGGTGCGGTCGAGGTAATCAACGTCTCGGCGGTGGTGACGCTAGACCGGCCGAAACTTGGTCCACTAAGGAATCAGATTGTGGCGCAGGTCGGCAGACTGCTCGGCGTCGGACCCGACCGGGTTGGCCTTACCTTCAAGACCAGTGAGGGGTTGGCGCAGGACTACGTGCAGGCGCGGGTAGTTGTACTCGTAATGTGATCGACCGGGTCCTTACCGACCGGGCACTACCGACCACCACTGCACTACTCGAGTGTCAAGCAAGATAGTGGTCATTCTGGCTCCCACCAAATGATTGCTGCTGGAGGCCGCCCAGAACGAATATCAACCAAGGCGCTGAACTATAGCGGGCTGTTGTACTAGCCGAGGCTCCGGCTGTTGCAAGCCAACTTAGTCGCGCTAGCATCGCTCAAGACGTGATAGCACTTTCACGAATGGGGCCAGCGGCGCGTGAAAACAAGCATCCACATTTGGAGGGTGGCTTCCATCATTACCGCCGCCGCGGCTTTACTCCTGCTTCCAGCCTGTCTCTACTTCCGCATGGGCGACACTTGGTACCTCTCGGTTCGTGCCAATCCACGTGAGGTCGAGATTCCATTCTCTGAGTTCCCGTGCCAGGGCGCCATCAGCGCTACTTTGGACTTCGGCAGGGTCGGTACCATCACCGCCTCTGCCCGACCTCCCGACTTGGGAGCAGAAGCAGTATTACGCCACGAGCAAACTGTGCTGGCCGGCCAGGCGATAGCCGTGGAAGCCACGTGCACGGACGCGCTCGGCGCCGAGATCGGCTTCGTACGTGTCGACGGGCATGTCTTGCGACCCGGACACGACTCTGGTGCGGCAAGCACCTGGGTCCAGCCGGGCTTAACCGTTGACGACGACAGATCCTACTGCCTGCCCGCCACCACCTCGCGAGGAGTACCGCCCTGCGTATGGAGCCGTGACATCGAAGCTGCTGGCAAATAGTGGGACGTCTTCGAGAAGTCCGCTCGCGAACCACTGACCGAATCTGGGTGTGAGGAACTCCGGCGTGCGGCCGAATATTGACCATCGGAACCGTGCCGCCGCGATGTGACAGTGTGCAATATATGGACGGGAAGAAGGACCTGCTGCCAAAGCAGGTTGGCTTATCCTGTATAAGCTGTGAGCCTAGTCAGGTCCAAGAAGCGAGTTGCCGACCACGGGGAAGTATTCACGCCCGCCTGGATGGTCGAGGCCATGCTGGACCTCGTTAAAGACGAGACGGAGCGCATAGATTCGCGGTTCCTGGAGCCCGCCTGTGGCAGCGGCAACTTCTTGGTTATGGTCCTGCAGCGCAAGCTTGCCGCAGTCGATCTCAGGTACGGCAGGTACGACTTCGAGCGACGTCACTACGCTCTCTTGGGGTTAATGTGCATCTACGGAATCGAGCTGTTGGGGGACAATATCACCGAGTGTCGCGCGAATCTGCTCGAGATCTTCTCTGACTACTTGGATCTTGATGCTTCGGATCCTGCCTACGGTGCCGCATCCCATGTTCTGTCGCAGAACCTCAATCATGGCGATGCCTTGACTATGCGAAACGTCGATGCTCAAGCCATCACCTTCGCGGAGTGGGGCTACCTCGGCAAAGGCAGGTTTCAACCTGTCT
>DASROV010000023.1:0-9878 GCA_035646755.1 Trueperaceae bacterium
CGAGACCGCCGACCTCGACCTCGCGGTTCAGGCCGCCGTCACCAGCGGCTTCGGCTTCCAGGGTCAGAAGTGCTCGGCGATGAGCCGCCTCATCGTCGTCGCTGACGTCTACGCCCGCGTCGTGGAGGGCGTGGCGGCGGGCGCGAAGGCGCTGTCGGTCGGGCCGGCCGAGGACAACCCCGACGTCGCGGCCGTCATCAGCGAGCGCCAGTACGACAAGATCCTCGGCTACATCGACGCCGGCAAGATCGAGGCCCGGCTCGTCACCGGCGGTGGCAAGGCCGAGAAGGCCGGCCCCGGTTGGTTCATCGAGCCGACCGTGTTCGCCGACGTGCCGCCGAGTTCGACCATCGCCTGCGAGGAGATCTTCGGCCCGGTGGTGGCGATAATGAAGGCGCGCGATTTCGACCACGCGCTGGAGCTAGCCAACGGCACCATGTACGCGTTGACAGGCGGGCTCATCAGCCGTGACCGTTCGCGCTTGGAGCGCGCCCGCCGTGAGTTCGCGGTTGGCAACCTCTACCTCAACCGCAAGATCACTGGCGCCCTCGTCGGGGTGCAGCCGTTCGGCGGCTTCAACATGTCGGGCACCAACTCGAAAGCCGGCGGCCCCGATTACCTCAAGCTGTTCGTGGAGATGAAGACGGTTACCGAGAGGTTCTAGCCGATCTCCAGCGCTGGGGCGCAAGGGCAGGCCGGGCCGTCTCGTACGGGCGCTTCCAGGACTATGCGGGCGGGACCGCCTGCTACTTTTCTGGGCTCTCTGCAGAAATGTACATCAGTACATCGGAAAATTCGTACGCTCGCGAGTAGGGCCATGGCGTACCCCCGATACGCCCTAAGGCGGCCGCAATCTCACCCGCTCAGCGCCAGCCTGAACACCAATACCGTCTGGGTGGCCCACCCGGCGAGCACGAATAGGTGCCAGATCTCGTGATAGCCGAACACGCCGGGCCGCGGGTCGGGGCGTTTGCTGCCGTAGATGACCGCGCCGACCGTGTACAAGAGACCGCCGACGCCGAGCAGCAGCATGCCGCCGAGGCCGAGCGCCCTGGCAACCGGGACGATGGCGAGCACGACCAGCCAGCCCATGGCCAGGTACAGCCCGGTGGACAACCAGCGTGGCGCGGTGATCCAGTAGACCTTAAAGACCACGCCGGCAAGGGCGAGCAGCCACACCACGCCGAACAGCCACCACGCCAGGGACGGCGCACTTGGACGTAGCGACATGAGCAGGATGGGCGTGTAGGTTCCGGCGATGAGCACGAAGATCGCGGCGTGGTCGAAGCGGCGCAACCACGACTCGGCGACCGGGCCCGTGCGGATGGCGTGAAGCAACGTGCTGGCCGTGAACAGCAGCACCGAGCTGAAGCCGAACACCGCCAGCGCGAAGTAGTCGAGCGCCGTGCCGCGCACGACGAAAAGCAGGATGACCGCGACGACAAGTGCCAGAACAGCGCCAACCATGTGGGTGATGCTGTTAACCGGCTCACGCAAGCCGCCATGCCGGTCACGGCTCTGCGCACTGGCGGCGGCGACGCCACGGCTGTCAAGGTTCGGTTCGGTCACCTCCCGAGTGTATGCCCCGTCCGCTGGTCTAGGCTCTAGGCGTGCAACGTATCGCGACTCTCTCACTGCTAAGCGTGGCGTTAGGTTCGTTCTCTGCCGGTAGCGGTGCTCAGCCTGGGTACTTGGTGCAGGCCGGTGCGGCGGCGCAGGCGACTCACCTACTGGTAGTCGACAAGTCGGCGGGCGAACTCCTTATCGTCGACCTCGAGTCAGGAGATGTGACCGGTCGCATCGCCGTCGGCTTCGAGCCTCACGAGGTAGTGGCGCTGGCTGCTGAGGACTCCCCTACCGGTTCGCCTCTGGCCATCGTGTCGCTCTACGGCACCGGGCAGCAGCCTGGTTCGGAGCTCGCCGTAGTCGACCTGCTCGAGGGCACGGTAAGGCGAGTTGCGCTCGAGCCCTATGGTCGGCCTCACGGCCTGGCGTTCATCCCGGGGTCGGCCGCCGTGCTGGTGACCGTCGAGGCGGACGACACGGTGCTCACTGTCGATTATCAGCGAGGTGAGATCACCGCCGCCTGGCAGGTCGAGGCCCGCTTGCCGCACCTGGTGGTGGCTGCCGCTGAGGGCGACGCGGCCTACGCCTCGAGCATCGTCGGCGGGGCCGTGACCCGCCTGCCGCTCAACGGCGGCGAGCCCGAGTCCGCCAGCGTGGGTGCCGGCGCCGAGGGCATCGCTGTCACGCCCGACGGCCGCGAGGTCTGGGTCGGAAGCAATGAGGAGAACGAGTTGCACGTGTTCTCCGACCGCCTAACCCAACTCGATGTGCTGCCGACCTGCGGCGTCCCGATACGCGTGACCAGCGTGGGCCAGGAGCTAATGGCCGTCACCTGCATGGCCGACAACCGCGTACAGCTTTTCGACGTCGACTCGCACGAGGTGGTAGTCAGTATTGAGCTACCCATGCCGGGCGGACGACCGGTGGGCACGCTGGCCAGCGCTGACGGCTCGCGGCTGTTCGTTGCGGACACCGCGCATGGGCGCGTTTATGAGATCGACATCGCCGCCGCCAGTGTGCTGCGCACGTTCGAGACCGGTGTCGAGCCCGATGGCTTGGCGTTGATACGGTTGCCGTGAGTAGGCGCCCGAACCGCTGGAGTTCGTGAGCCCGCTCGGAGCTGCATCGCGAGCGGGCATCTTGTTGGAGCAACGGTCGGATCTGAACCGACGACCTGCCGATTACGAATCGGCTGCTCTACCGCTGAGCTACGTTGGCGCGCCGAGCCCGACGGCCTGGCGTCAATATGCCTGCCTTGAGCCAGCGACGCCATGCTCACGGCACCGCGTTAAAGCGTGTCTGAAGCGCCCGCGGAACGGTTGTTTCCGCTAGGCCATATGGTGTCCTATTCTTGCGGGCGCACCACGTTGTGCAAACAACTCAGGCGACCGGTTCCACTGCGCATGTGGCGTTGATCTTCTGCTCCAGGCCGGCCAGGTGCTCTAGGATCTCCTCGAATGCAGGCGGGTCGGTGAGGAACATTCCCGACGCTCGCATCTGGCGGTAGTCGTCCTTCAGGTACGTTTGTAGCCCGCCTTTGGGCACAAGCCGAAGCTGACCCCGGCCACAGTCCTCGAAGCGGACCCCTCCACCCCGGAACTGCTTCGTCTTTATGTCAATGACCTGCGCGAAGGTCGATTTAGCTGCAACGGCCGCTGGCCCGATGATCGTGTGATTGCTCAGTTGGTAGAGGTCGTACCAGTGGCGCGCGTACCGCGGCCTTAGCTTTAACACGTCCCGTGTGATCTCCGCATGAACGAGCGTGGCCTTCTCCCAGAATGTACGTTCAGCTCGCATCGCCATGACGCTCGCCTCGGGGAACACTACTTCGTTGGTTGTTTCGACGACCCCTTCAAGATAGGTCGCCACAGATCGCTGTTCTCGGGGCTCGGTTGAGCCTCGCGTCCCGAACTCCAGAAGAACTTGTCGCCGCAAGTAGGTGGGCTCGTCGGCTTCGAGTAGCGCGCTCGGATAGACAACATGCACGGCTTCCCGGTCTGCGGTGATCGTCGGCCGGTTGTTAGCCGGCAGCTGGGCCGCGGCATCGTTCAGGTGGGGCACGAGGTGCTCGAGTAGGTAGTTTGCGAGGTTCTCGGCCGCTCGTTCGTTGAGACGCTTGCGCTTACTACCGCTTTGGCCATCCTCAAGTGGGTCCTCGTCTCCAAGGATACTCGGGTGCTTGGTGCTGACGGTAACGTCGACGTCTTCGCTGAACCGGTCGATCGCGGCGTAAGCCTTGCTCAAGCTCGTGCCACCCTTGAAGGCGTAATCCGGTGCCGCTGGCTGTCGGAAGAGCAAGTTCAGGCACCATACGACCCAAAGATCCTTTTCGAGCACGTCTGAGGTCCAAGAACTCTCAGAGGCACCCGCTTCGATGATTTCGCGTCTTACGCTGGGGCTGAGACTTAGGAAGTCCTCAGCCGGCATGCGCTGTGCTCTCAAGCGTTTTGACAGCTTGTCGCATCCAGCGAGGCAGTTCATCCTTGTTCACGCGCCCGAAGTTCTCGCAGGGGATCCGGTCGCACACCAGGCCCAGTACCTCGCCATTCACGTGCCGAGGACCCAAATGATGAAGCGCAAGCAGCGCCTGCCCCTCTGGCGTGTGCTGCTGCTTGATGAGGTACTTAGGAGCGTGCTGAAAAGCGATGACGCCCTTCCCCACGGGCACCATGCGCGTGCGGCCAGTCGTGTAGAAGGCACTTCGCATAGTGACGTGCGTGCTCAATCCAAGCTTGCGTGCGAGGTCAGCCCCGTGCGGGGCCAGCTCTTCGCGGTTCTGCTTTGCGATAACTGTAGCCACGGATACCGGTGTTGGCAACACTGGGTTTCTAAGGTGCCGCATTGGCTTCGGACGCGCATAAACGCCCTTAGTCAAGCGAACTAGCTCACCACGCTTCGCCAGGCGCGAAATCGCCTGACGGACGCTCGTCGATGAACCGCACTGCTTGAAGGTCTCCAGCGCAAACGGGTGCCCCTTCGGTAGGCGTTTCAACTTCTCGCTGATCCGCTTGATCGTGCTCATCGTTCCTCCTGTCACAACAATGCTAACACCGTTGTGACATCCCAATCATAGTCCACCCCTTCAGGACAGCGCAAGGTCGATTATACCTAGCGTCAGCACAAGCACCAGGTGCTCGCAGTTGGTACCTGCACTGAAGTAGACAACTAGGCCCCTCCGACTCCACTTATTGCCCAGCTTCCATGCAATGGCAACTCAGCCTGCTGATGTCAGGCGGCTCTTCAATACCGGGTACCGTCCCATGGTTCCTGCGATACTCGAACCACATGGCACCCGAAGTGGCGAGCCCAGCAGCGCTCGTCGAGCAAGTCCTGGTACTGGCGCGGACCCGCTCCCTCGCTCGACAGCAAATCGACTGGGAGTTCGTCGTCCGTCGGTTCAGGGCCGATGCCGGACGCTGCGGGTCCCTCGATGACGCTCACTCCTTGATCCGGGAACTCCTCACGTTCCTCGCCGACGGTCATAGCTTCTTACAAACAAAGAGCGACGACGAGGCACGTGAGTCGGCGAACCACGCAGGCTTCCGGCTGCACCAAGACGAGCCGTGGATAATCGACGTGCATCCAAATAGCCCGGCAGAAGCCGCGGGAATCCAGCTTGGCGATCGCATCGTCACCGTGAGCGACACGCATGTCGACAGCAGCAACTGGCGGAGACTGCGCAAGTCCGCTCTCATGGCAGGTACCAGGTTGATTATCGAAGCACATCGAGGGCCAAGCCGTTCGCTGGTACTACCCACCGGATTCTCGCAACTCAACGTTCAGCCGACGAGCCTCATGGCAGCTCCAGGAGTCGGCCTGATCGATCTTCCGGGCCACGTCGGAAACGGAACGCTGCCCGGCCGCCGAGACTACGGACAACTAGTCCGCGACCAACTTCATGAACTCCAGCGCTCTCACCCCACTGCTCGGAACAGGCAAATACGGCTCGTTAGTCGACCCCGTGGACGATATCTACCTCGACTGGAGCTTCGACGGACGAGAGCTACGAGTGGACAACCGGAACGAGCCCAGCGAGACGCACCTCATGATCGAAGTCCCCGCGTGGCAGCCGCTGGCACGCATCGCTGCGCCCATCGCCCTGCTCACCAGCGCCGTAACGTCGAGCTCCGGCGAAGCGGTGCTCATCTCCTGCCTTGGACGAGCCAACACCAGAACCTTCGGCCTTCCGACCGCCGGACTCACCACCTCGAACAATCTCCACGTGCTGATGGACGGCTCCCGGTTGCTACTTGCCGAGAACATGGAGGCTGACCGCAACGACAAGCTCTACCTCGGACCGATCCCTGTTGACGAAACGATCCCCGTAGACTGGGGGCTCATCTCCAGCCCACAAGATCCGGTAATCCGCGCTGCGGCGAATTGGATCCGCACTCGCCGACCGCGTTGGCATGATAGTCATGACAAAAGACCCCCCGCCTAGGACGGGGTTCTAGCTGGAGCCAATGGTCGGATTTGAACCGACGACCTGCCGATTACGAATCGTCTGCTCTACCGCTGAGCTACGTTGGCGCGTCGACCTTGTTCTCGCCGAGCGCCTGCGGCCATCCACCCTAAACACAAACCATCTGCCGCTCAGGAGCCCCGATCAGCTCCTAACCAACGTTAGTGCGCCCTCAAGCACGGCGTCACGGCCGCCCGTCACGAAGTACTCCGGCCTCGGTTTCACTATCACGTCCGGCTGCACGCCGCGCCCGTCGAACAACTCCCCTGAGGCCTGGAACGACGCCATAGAGGCGAGCCGTGCCTTCAGCCCAGAAGCTGGCAGCTCCACTACCTGGGCACGCGCGCTGCCCCACACTGCTCGCTTCCCCGACGAGAACCACATCCGGCAATCCCTTCAGGGCAGACAGGAACACGTCCGTCGCACTGAAACAGCCATCGTCCATGAGGACGACAACCGGTCGACCGTGGTATCGAGGCGCGTCGTGGTCAGCCGGCGACACCACCATCGCGTGCCAGGCGCTGAACTCTGCCGCCGGCGGGCGCCACTCAGGCTCGAACCCAGCCAAGAACGCCTCTAAGGCTTCGCGTTCCTGGCGCGACCAGCGCAACAGCGATGGTAGGAGGGCCAACAAGGCGTCACGGCTACCGCCTCCGTTGCCACGCACGTCCACAACTAGACCCGCTGTCCCTTGGAAGCGCAACAGCCGGCCACGCACCTCCGCTCCCGCCTCCGGGGTCATCCGAGCAAGACGCAAGTAGCCGACGTCATCGTCGAGGATCCCAGACTCCGAGAGCGGCCAGAGCCCGAACTGCGGCACCTTCTCGGCCACCGCCAAACGCAGTTCCAACGGTGAGCCGCCGCCCTTCCCTGCCAACGACACCTCTACCTCACCGCCTTGCGGCAAACCCATGTCTTCACGCAGCATCTGCACCGCGCGGAGCCACCGCAACGACTCGCGCCGCACGAGTTGCGGTGACCCCTCGGGCACGTACGCTGCGGCCGCAGCCAACCACTCGGCCACCTGCACGCCGTCGATCGCCACCAGATAGGGACGCTCATGATCGACAGGGCCCGAGCGGTCAGGCTGGAACGCTACCAGCGCGTCACCAACCGACCTTGTGAGGAACGGCAAGTAGCCCACGGGCGATGGCGCGGCGTTCATGCCGGCGTGGCCGTCTATGGAGTGCGCCAGCACCTTCTGCAGCTCAAGCCCAAGCCAACTAACACCGACCTCGTCCGGCATCCGTCCGCGCAACGCTTCAAACAGTGACCGGTAATCTATCGGGCGAGCCCGCAGGTAAGCGAAGCGCTCCTCGAGCGCAGTGTTCAGGAATTCGATATCGGCGAGCGCCTCGTGTCTGAGCAACATCTACCGCCAGTTGGTTGGTTCGCAAGGCTCATAGTCTGACTATCAGTCTCTCAACAGAATTTCTCTCATGAAGCACGTGACCGTCATACTGTCATGCCATGTTGTTCATTGACTCCCCTGTCGTTCAGGTACGACTTCAGCGCCGTGACTATTAGGGCGTTCACGCTACAGGTTTCAACACCAGCGCGCCTCGCCGCTGCCTTGTGCACGTCTGGCGGCATCCTTACGAGAATCTTGCCTGAGTAGGGCTTGTCTGGATCCTGGCCTAGCTCACTACACCATTCGAGATAGTCGTCGACCGCTTCTGTGAACGCTTTCTCGACGTCCCCAATAGTTTCGGCCTGAAAACTTATCACGTCACGTAAACCCTGCACACGTCCATGGAAAACGCCAGCATCGAAGTCAACCTCAACGTCGGCGCTATACCCTTTGTACGTCTTAAGGACTGACATTGCGTTCCTCCAGGAAACCTCTTATGTCCTCGACAAGGTCTTCTGTTGCTTCGCGTTCACCTGCCCACGCTAGGGCCACGGCCAACTCTAGTTGCATTCTATGCTATCAAAGGTTGATATCATTTAGTCATAAGCAGACCGGTACTAAGCCGTGAACAAGAAGCAATCTGGGTTCCCACTTGGTCACGAAAGGCATTCTCAGCCTAAGCCAACGCACAAGAACCCCGTCCTGGACGGGGTTCTAGTTGGAGCCAACGGTCGGAATTGAACCGACGACCTGCCGATTACGAATCGGCTGCTCTACCGCTGAGCTACGTTGGCGCGCCGAGCCTGTTCTCGCCGAGCGCCTGCGGCCGCGAGCTCCTGCTCGACTGGGTCGCCGGGTTCCGCGTTCGGCCAGGGCCGGGCGGATGCCGGATCCGGTGGGGTGCCGGCTCGGCCTGCGGCGCGTTGCCGGGCATGATGGTGGCCAGGGGCAGAATTGAACTGCCGACACTGCGATTTTCAGTCGCATGCTCTACCGACTGAGCTACCTGGCCATGATGAAGACGCAGCGTTCAACTTCGCGGCTGGCGCTGCGTCTTCAAGTGGCTGGCGGAGCCGACGGGATTTGAACCCGCGACCTTCTGCGTGACAGGCAGATATGCTAACCGCTACACTACGGCTCCGCGATGAACGCGCCAGACGGCCGTTTCCAGCCATCAGCGCGAACGTTAGGATACCTAGTCTTTCGAGCTGATGTCAACGTGGCCGACACGTGAGTTGGAGCGGTAGGAACGCCCTTTTGGTGCGGACACAGTTGTGCCATGGATTGGTGAATCTACCTTGGCGGCCGACGCCAAGCTCACATCCCAAGCATCCGCCACTTAGTACGGTGGGCGAGTTAGGGTTCGGCCGAATCTGATAGCTGACATGCCGTTGGGTGCCCTATGAGTGCCCGCTTGAGGAGACCCACCAAAGCCTCACGACCGCAGCGGGCCGTAAGGCGCGTGCATAGCGGCACTAAAGCGCCGCGTTAGCGGCCGGCCTGAACCAACTCGCGACCATCCCAATGAACGTTATCGCCCACGCCACCAAGCCCAAGCCGGCGAACACCAGCGCGATGCTGTGCAGCGGCGCCAGACCGACGAAGCCGCCGAGCCGCTGCGACGCCACGCTGTACATGCCGAGCGGGAAGACCAGGCCCCAGTACTCGCTGGCGTAACGAAGCGGGTAGCGGGCGACGAAGTGTCGCCACACGCCGAACACCACAAGCAGCGGGATCCACCAACTGCCGAACGCCCAGAAGAGCAGCGTGAAGCCGAACAGGAACGGGTGCGCGGCGTCCCAGAACGGCGCCACGCCAGAAGACGGCAGCAGCGTCGCGCCTGTGAGCGTGGTGATGGCCAGCGCGCCCATGTTGATCCAGTACGGCGGCGATAGATGCGCGGCATCGATCGGCAGGAAGGTGAAGCGGTAGAAGATGACGCCGATGACGAGAAGGTAGAGCACCGCGGCGACGAGGAACAGGCAGAGACTTAGGAACAACAGCCCATCACCGCCCCAGCCCGTCGCCTGATGCAGCTGAGCCGCCAGCAGGGCCACGGCCTGGGTGGCGACGACGGCCAGCAGCCACGAGCCGCCGATGGCGTCGGCGAGCGGTGGCTTGTTCCGCCGCAGGGTGACGGCCGCGAAGAAGGCGTAGGTGACGGCCAACCAGACCACGGTAGCGACCAGCCACAGGCCCTTGGCCACCCCTACCAAGCCGTCGAGGATCAGCAACTGACTGCCGAGCACACAGCTGCCGGCGACCCAGGTGAAGTGGCCGGGCCCGCGCAGATGGTCGGTGAGGTCGGCGAGGGCTCGGCGGCGATGCAGTACGAAGCGAGCCGACATCAGGACGACCAGGACCAGGTAGGCGATGACGTCGACAATCGACAGGACCTGCGCAACGACGCGCGGTGCGCCGGCGTGATCGGCCGCTAGAGCGACGATGCCTGTTGCCATCACCAGCGAGAAATAGCCCGGGTCGAGGTCGCGGAGGAGC
>DASROV010000024.1:0-5865 GCA_035646755.1 Trueperaceae bacterium
CAACCTCTCCGAGCAGTTCCTGGTCAACAAGGTCAAGGAAGACTGGGCCGAGAGCGACTTCACCGACGGCTACTTCGCCGAGCGCGCCGCGAACCTCGCCGTCGACGAGGGCCAGGCGTTGCCCAACGAGGGCGGCTGGACCTACAACCCGTCACCCAACCGCCCCAACGTCGCTGACGGCACCGCCGCCGCCTACGCCAATTCCTGTAACCCCTACGGCACGGGCCCCAACGCCGGCACTTGCTCCGACACCTCGCACCAGAGCCGGCGCGTGTGCAGCACGTTCATCTTCACCGTCTGCGGCTACGCCACGGTGAACTTCGGCGGGCCTGGCGTCGCCTCGAGCCGCGCCTACCAGGTATGGGCCAATGGCCAGTCCTTCGACCTCAACCGCTACCGCCTGCTGCTCTCGCAGGGCTACGTGCTGATGGCGTCCTTCCCGGTCTACAAGGGCTTCATGGACGACGTGGGGGCCGACGGCGTGGTGAGTAACTACGCCAGGACTCGGCTGGACGCCGCCGGCGCCGAGGTAGCGGGCTCCTACGGGGGCCACGCCGTGCAGATAGTCGGCTTCCTCAGCAACGAGGAGATGAGTAAGCCCGGCCGCACGCCGGTGAACATCGGCGGCGGAGGTTACTTCATCATCAAGAACTCCTGGGGCTGCGGCGCCGGCGACGGCGGCTACTACTACGTGCCGGCCGACTACATCAGCGGCCTGTTCAACTCGCTCAGCGCCCTGGCCTTCGACGGCAACCGCAGCGCCGCCTGGACCGCCGAGCAAACCACGCCGGGCGGCGGTACTGCTCCGACGATCGAGATCAAGGCCAGCCCAGCGACCGTCGACCTGAGGGTAGAGAGCGACCTTGCCTTCTTCTTCAAGGTCGCTCATCCGGTCGCCAAGAGCGTCACGCTCAAGGTCACCTCGCCGACGCTCGGCACCCTCTACAACGACGTCTGGAGCACCGACCCTGACTTCCTTTTCGGCTCGAGCCTGAAGTACGCCTTCCAACAGGTGGGCGACTTCTACCTCACGCTCGAGGCCCGCTACGGCACCTCGGTAAGAACCGCGACGCTGCTCGTCAGGGTCGTGAACAGCCCTCCCACACTGGCCATTCAAGCGAACGGCGTGGCCTATCAGGACGAGCCTTTCGCGCTATCGGCCAACGTCGGCGACAAGAACCAGACCGACGTCGGCGCGCTGTGCGCCAACACGACCTGGTCGGTGAGCGCCCCCGACACGCTGACGACGACCGCTGGCTGCCAGGTCGAGGCGACCTTCGGCGCCAGCGGCGACCGCACTGTCTCGGCGACGGTAAGAGACGCCGAGAGCCTCACCACCACCCGCTCGGTGACCCTCGCGGTGCAGCCGCCGCGCGAGAACCCGTACCCCGTGATCAGCGCCTCCGGCGTCTACTCGATCGAGAGCCTGTTCTTCGACAACCAGTTCTTCGGCTGCCAGGACGTCGCCGTCGGCACCGGGGCGACCATCGACCTGCGCGCCACGGGCTGCAGCATCGGCATCGGCGCGGCGCCGCAGCGTTACTTCGCCGGGCTCAACGTCGAGAACCCCAGCGGCGAGGCGCTCAGCTACGACTGGCGCCTGGTCCTCAGCTTCGCCGTCTCCGGCACCGAGCGCGTGCTCATCACGACTACCGGCGCCGCCGAGCCCGATTGGGAGCTCTACAGCCCAGGCAACGCCCTGCTCAGCACCGACCCGTGCCGCGTCGAGGTCGTCGTCCACGCGCCGGACCCCAGCCGCAACAAGGGCAAGACCGTGTGGACCGGTCAGTGCACCTACTACGCCACGACCATCAACTGATCTTCTAACAGGCCAGACGGCTCGATCGGCGCGGCCCTTGAGTGGGCCGCGCCGGTTCTCCGCGTTCGTCACATGTTGTGGCGTCACGGCCCCGTCACGCCTCGCTTCATAGCCTGAACGCGCGGGGGACCAAGGTTCACCGCAGGACCCGTGACCGCCAGTGAAGGCCGCCGGGTCTGGAAGGCGGAGCCTGCCATGAACCGAGAGCACACGAGCTGGACCACAAGGTTGGGATCGGCGCTCTGCCTGGGGCTATTAGTCCTCTTGGGCGCCTGCAGCTCACCCGAGGAGGCGGCAGCGCTGGAAGCGCTCGGGGCGCCGTCCACTGAGCGGTGGGCCAACGACCACATCGGACCGCTTGGACCCTACGACTGCGGGAGCCACGAAGGCGCGGGCGACGTGCGCTTCGTCGACGAGTGGGGCGAGTCGGGTGCGTGGACTGACTACTTCAACCGGCATGGGGAGCTCACGCGCAGCCGCCTCAAGGTCAACTTCGACGGGACCTTCACCGACATCGGCTCGGGCTACCAGTTGAGCTACAAGGGCGCGCTTAACGTCTTCTACGACTACGTCGAGGAAACCGCGGCCTGGACAGGCGTCGAGATCAAGATCGTCAACGAGGACGGCAAGATCGTGAGCCGCAACATCGGAAGGTGGGTGTGGGGACCCGAAGGACTCGAGAAGGGCGCCGGGCATCAAGACTTCACGGGCCTGATCTGCGGGTTCTTCCCGCAGGCTTGAGCGCCGCCCAGGCGCGGTAGCTGGCCTAATACTGCTCCGCCGCATACTGCTCCGCCGCGCCGACACGTTCGACCACCACGCGGTAGCTGATCCCGCCGGCCACGTCCTCGAGCAGACCATCGAAGGCCGTGGCCGCTCTATCTTCGGTCCGGAACGTCAGGTGGTAGGACTCCTCGCCGGTGGCCGGGTCGAGCGCCGCGGCTTGCCCACGCAGGTTGGGGGGCGCTAGTGAGGCAGGTTTCAACGACCCCGCAAGGACGAGGGCGTGAAGCCGGTAGGAATGGAGCCGATCGGAGTGGACGGTGCCGGTAAGCGATAGCGCTTCGCCGAGCGTCTTGTCCCCTCCGATGCCTTCGCCGATCACTTGCAGCGTGCCCGCGAAGTCGTAGGACCACCAGTCGGCATGGCCGCTCAGCGAGTCGGCGAGCGCCGCCAGGTCGAGAACTCCTGCCGACACCGCGAGCCGCGGTAGCTCGCTGGCCTGCGCCGGCTCGTTCAGGCTTTGGACTCGAGCGGTTCCACGCCCGGTGACGATCGCGAGCAGGTCGGCCGAGCGGTCAAGGTGCACGAGTGGGTGCCAGGGATCGAAGCCCTGCAGTTCGGACTCTGTCAGCCGCAACAGCTCGGTCCTCGACCCGTCCGGCACGTCGTAGCCGCTCACGACGCCCTGGCTGTCGACCCAGACGAGCTCCGACGTGTCGGCTGCGAAGCTCACGCGGCCTTGGGGCTTGATGCCGATGCCGCGCGAGACGAGCTTCCCAGTTGCGCTCAGGTCGGCAACTCTCAGGTTGTCGAAGCAGTCGGCGAAGACGAACCAGCGGCCGTCGGCGCTGGCTGCTATCTCCGAGTTGCTGCGGCAGGCGCCCAAACCCAGGTCACGCAGCTGGCTCGGGTCCGCGGTATCGACGATGCTGACGCGGTAGCTGTCCAGGTCCCAGAAGGCCAGCAACCGGCCGTTCGGGCTGACCCGCATGCCGTCACGCATCCGGGCGATGTCGTGCGAGCCGCCGAAAGCCCCCGAGGACGAGTCCCACCACGACAGCGTGTGTCCTCCCGTGTCGGTGGTGCTGGTGGTAAGAGCGAAGGTTCGCCCCGAGCCGAACGCGACGGCCGTTACGGCGCGACCTGCCGGCAGCTCGACCAGCGACGTGATGGCCGGATCGCCGTTCACGGGCGTGACGCGGATGGAGGAGCTGGCGGTCTTGAGCGAGGCCGCAACGAACGCCTCGAGCGTCGGGTCGTACTGATTGGCTTGCAGCGCGCTGCTCGGGGCGACCGGGTCCTCCAGCCAGCCTTCGGTCGCGTCGCGCCGGTACTGTCGGACACTCTGCGCCTGCCAGACGACGATCCTCTGGCTCTCCGGCGCGTGGACGAAACCGCTAACTTCCCCCGTGGCGAGGCCGGTGACGCGCGCCTGCCAGGCACCGTTGAGGACCCTTGGGTCATCGGGGAATGCCACCGGCGTCGGGGGCGGGAAGCGTTGACAGCCGGCGAGCAACACGACCAAGGCAGCCCCCAGTAGGGCCGCGAGGCGACGTGACAGTAGACGACGAAGGCCCCCGACAGGTTGTCTCATTAGGCGACCATATCCCTACCGCCCGCGCCCCCTGCAGCTTGGAGCTGGTGGACTTGCGGGCACCGTCGCCGAATCTCGCTGAGATCGGAGCCGCGATGACGAGTGGGCCGCAGCCGTAGCTGAAGTGGTCTATATTCGGCTGGCGTCCTGCTTACTACCTGCTCGAGTCACGTTCGGTGGAGGGAGACCACGATGATCGTCGTCCGCGAGGTGTTCCAGCTTCACTACGGCAAGGCTAGAGAGGCCATGGCGCTGGTCAAGGAGATGAGCCAGCTGGGTCCGTCGATGACCGCGAAGCCACCGCGGCTGCTCACCGATGTCGTCGGTCCTTACTACACGTTGATCATGGAGGCGGAGTTCGAGAATCTGGCTGCGTTCGAGAAGGCGATGTCCGATGAGACCGGCGCCGAAGGCTTTCGCGACCTCAACGCCCGTTTCGCCCCATTGGTCATGGAGGGCAGGCGCGAGATCTACCGTATCGTCGAATAGCGCGGGCCAACGCCCTGTTGGGCCGACGGGCGCAGCGTCCCCGGTGGAGAGGACGAGCATGTCGAACGTCGGCGCAATCGGTCAGATCTCCAGGTCCGTCAGCGACGTCGAGCGCTCCGAGGAGTGGTTCCGCTCGGTCCTCGGGTTGCGGCACCTCTACACCTTCGGGCCACTGGCGTTTTTCGACGACCCCGACGGCCGGCCGCTGGCGATCATGGCGCAGGTGCCGGGCTGACGCAGATAGCGGCCGGTGACCTCGCTGCCAGACTGGCACTGGGCGTCTCATCCGGTTACCCGTTCACCGCGCAATCCGGTGGCCGAGGAGCTTAGCTGGCCGCAGGATTCACTGCGGCCGGCTCGCCCTCACCAGCAAGGCGCCGCTGCACCACGCGCCACAGCGGCAGCGCGCCCTCGAGTTCGGCGATGCCCGCCGGGGTCAACCGCAGGCGGCGCTCCCTGGCGTCATCGGTGTCGACCGTTTCGAGCAGCCCACGCTCCTCGAGCAGCCGCGTGCTGCGCGTCAGCGTCGTGCGTTCGACGCCGAGGAGATCGGCGAGCGGGGTGAGCGTGCTCGTCTTCATCTGCGCGAGCGCGGCGAGCACCGAGAACTGCGTCGACTTAAGCCCGACCGGTCTCAACGCCTCGTCGTATAGCCGCGTGATCGCTCTAGCCTCGCGCCGCGCGGCGAGGCAGTAGCAGTCCCTGGTCTCTGTCAAACCTTCGAGGTTCATCATCTTTGAGTGTATGTACACGTATACCCGCGGTCAAGGGGCCAGCGTTTCGGCGCTGCCTGCTGGCTAGAGTGAGAAGGTGAGAGAGGTCGCCGGTTTCCACGTTCGTCTCGGTGACAAGCTTGACCCTGCGGTCAACTCTCGGGTACACGCCCTGGCGCGCGCGCTCGAAGGCGCCAGGCTACCTGGCGTAACCGAAGTCATCCCCAGCTACGCGACCGTCTTCATCGAGTACGAGCCGCTTCGACTAAATGAGAAGAGCGTCCGGAACTGGGCCGCGGGCGTCACGGTAGACACTTCCGCCACTGCCGGCAAGGCGGTGTCCGTCAGCGTGCGGTACGACGGCCAAGACCTTCACGACGTCGCTGCCGCCGTCGGCCTCGACGTCGCTGAGGTGGTGCGTCGCCACAGCAGCGTCGAGTACCGGGTCTACGCGATCGGCTTCACGCCGGGGTTCCCGTTCATGGGCGCCGTCGACCCGGTGATCCGCATGCCCCGCCTGCCGTCCC
>DASROV010000025.1:0-6803 GCA_035646755.1 Trueperaceae bacterium
GCGGCGAGGCGCTCGCGGCCGACCCCCGCAACGTGCTCGGCCCCGAGCGCCTCGCCGCCGCCTTCGATGCCGGCTGGTTCTTGCGCCACGTCGACGAGATCTTCGCGCGGTTCGGCCTCTGAGTCGGAGCCGGCTCCGGCCCTGGCTCGCCGCCGGCGCCCGGCGCCCGCCGCTCACGGCCGCTGTTATCATCCAGGCGTGAACGCACCAGAACGCGGACGGCTGCTTTACGAGGGCAAGGCCAAGAGGGTATACGAGAGCGCCGACCCGGCGCTGCTGCTAGTCGAGTACAAGGACGACGCCACGGCGTTCAACGCCAAGAAGCGCGGCACCATACGGGGCAAGGGCGCGATCAACAACGCGGTGAGCGAGAGGCTCTTCCAGGTGCTGGAGGCCGCCGGGGTGCCGACGCACTTGGTCGGCAAGACCTCCGCTACCGAGCAGCTGGTGCGCGCCGTCGAGATCGTGCCTATCGAGGTCGTCGTGCGCAACCGGGCCGCCGGCAGCTTCGCCCAGCGTTACGGCGTCGAAGAAGGCCTCGCGCTCGAGCCGATCGTCGTCGAATGGTGCTACAAGAACGACGCGCTTGGCGACCCGCCGCTCAACGACGCCAGCGCGGTCGCCCTTGGCCTCGCCAGCGAGGACGAGCTGGCGACGATGTTCGAGCTCGCCGCCGTCGTCAACGACACCTTGCGGGCGTACTTCGCCGAGCTGGGGCTCGAGCTCGTCGACTTCAAGCTGGAGTTCGGCCGCACCAAGGACGGCAGCATCGTCCTGGCCGACGAGATCAGCGGCGACACCTGCCGGCTGTGGGACGTCGCCAGTGGGGAGAGACTCGACAAGGACCGCTTTCGCCGCGACCTTGGCGGCGTGGAGGAGGCCTACAACGAGGTCCACCGCCGCGTGATGAGCGAGGCCGGGGCGCCGGCGCGGTTCGCCGCGGTTGCGCGTGATCGTGAGGACGAGGACGTCCACGAGCACGACCTGGAGCACGAGCACGGCCACGAGCACGACCACGAGCACGACCATGACGGCCACGACGACCACGACCACCAGCACGCCGCGGTCGTCAACGTCATGCTCAAACGCTCGATCCTCGACCCTCAGGGCCGTGCCGTGCAGAACACGCTCGAGCGCCTCGGCCACCGCAACATCGTCAGCCTGCGAGTCGGCAAGCGCATTGAGATCGTGCTAACGGGCGAGACCGGGGAGGTCGCCGCGCAGCTCGACGGGATGGCTTCGTCGGTGCTGTCGAACCCCGTTATGGAGGTCGTCGAGGTCGATCTCGCCGCCACGGCCGGCGCCGATGACGACTGAGAGCGGGGGCGGCAAGACGTCCGTCGAGGGCGCGCCTCAGCGTTTCGGCCTGAACGTCGCCGTAGCCGGCGTGTCAGGCGACGACCTCGCAACCTTGAGCGCGTACCGGTGGCAGGCCGCAGGCGGAGCGGATGCTGGCGGGGCTCGTGAGGTGGCCGCGGCGGCCGCAGAGCGTCACAGCAAGCCGCCGCTCGTCATCGTTCACGGCTTCGGGGAACACGCCAGGCGCCACGCCGAGCTGGCCCGCACCGTAAGCGCGGCCGGGCATGCCGTGCTGGCCGTCGACCTTCCCGGCCACGGCGACAGCCCCGGACCGCGCGCCGTGGTGGCGGGCTACGCGGACGCGCTCGAGGTAGTTGACGCGTTACTAGCGCGCGCCGGCCGTGAAGGCGCTGACGCCGCGCCCGTGCTCTTCGGCCACAGCATGGGCGGAGCGATCGCGCTGAGCTTCGCCCTCGAACATCCCGCGAGGCTGTCGGGCCTGGTGTTGAGTTCGCCGTTCCTGCTCGACGCCGTCGAACGCCCGGCATGGCTGCGGCGGGTGGGCAGCGCCGTGGCGCGACTGGCGCCTCGACTGCCAGTCACCAAGCTTGACGCTTCGTTGATCTCGCGCGACCCGGCCGAGGTCGCGCGTTACCGCCTCGACCCCCTCAACCGCTCGGGCGGGGTGCCGGCCGTCACCGGCCACACCTTGACGAGCGCGGGCGCCGAACTGCTGGCCGCTGCTCCCAGCCTGTCGGTGCCGACCTTGATCTTGCACGGCGAAGCGGACGGCGTGGCCGCCGTCGAAGGCAGCCGCAGCCTGGCGCGGGCCGCGCCGCTGGGGACTGTGAAACTCATCATCATGCCCGGCGGCTTCCACGAGCTGTTCCACGACGACGCGGCCAGCGGCGTGCCGCAGCGAGCCGCACAGGCCGTGCTCGACTTCCTCGCCAGGCCTCAGACCGGGCTTTAGGTCGCGAGCACCCGCAGCAGCACGAACTTGAGGTAACGACCCTCGGGGAAGGCCAAAGGCACCGGATGGTCGACGGCATGCCCGCGCTCGGCCACCACCTGAGCGCTGACGCCCGCGGCGAGGGCCGCATCCGCCAGCGCCTGCTTGAACGCCTCGGGCGAGACCTGCGCCGTGCACGAGGCGGTCGCCAACAGCCCTCCTGGAGTGACCAGCCTCAACGCGTCGCGGTTGAGGCGCAGGTAGGCCCGCTGCGCCCGGCGTCGCTGCTCGGCGTTGTTGGCCAGTGATGGCGGGTCGACGATGACCAGGTCGTAGCGGCCGCTTACCTCGTTCTCGCTGCCGCCGTCCGGCTCGCCGCCAGCCGGCAGGTCACCAGCGTTCGTGGCCGCGGCCGCCGCCGCGGCCGCCCAATGCGGCAGGTTCTCGAACACGTCGGCGACCACGGCGCTGTGACGCGCGGCCGGCAACGCGTTGGCCGCGAGCGTGGGCGCGATGGTGTCTAGAGCGGGTTCCGCGAGGTCGACGCTGGTCACGTGCGCGGCTCCGCCGGCAAGAGCGTAGACGCTGAAGCCTCCGGTGTAGGCGAAGAGGTTGAGGACCCGGCGGCCGGCGCTGTGCTCGCGCACCAACGAGCGGTTCTCGCGCTGGTCAAGGAAAGCGCCGCTCTTCTGCCCGCGCCAGAGGTCGACCTCGAAGTCGAGCCCGTTCTCCCGGACCGTCAGGCGAGGCGGGGGCGGCTCGCCCCACAGTGCGACCAGCGACCGCTCGCCGCGCTCGCCGCCTCGGCCCGACTCGGCCGCGGACCTCTCGACGACCCCCCGCAGCTTCAGCCGGGTGCCGAGCTCCTTGGCGACGACCGCAGTTACCTCGTCGAGCCCGCTGGAGTAGCGCTTCAGCACGGCGTAGCGTCCGTAACGGTCGACCACCACACCGGGGAGGCGGTCGCCCTCGCCGTTCAACAGCCGGTAGCAATCGGTGCCATCGCTCATCAACTCTGCTCGCAGCGCCACGGCGTCGGCGACTCGCTGTTCGATGAGGGCGCGATCGGGAGCGGTGGTGCCGTAGAGGCGCACGCCGATCGCGCCGGTAGCGGAGTAGATTCCGTAAGCGGCGGCGGTACCGGCGGTTACCTTCACGACCTGTCCGTCAACGAGCGCGTGACGCGGCAGGTGATCGCGGTAGATCCAGGGGTGACCCGAGGCGACAGCCGGCTGCAGCTGCGGCGCCAGGGTGAGCGCCGGCTGCGCGCCGGTCAGCCGCGCTCCCGCCAACTTCCCTCCCGCTAGCTTCCCTCCCGCTAGCTCTCCTCCCGCCAGGTCACCGCCAGCCGGCACGGCGCCGCTCAGCCGAGCGCCGCGTGCAGGCGCTCGAGCGCGAGCCCTAGGATCTCGGGACTGGTGGCGAAGTTGAGACGGGCGAAGCCCTTGCCGCCGAGGCCGAAGTCGGCACCCTCGCTGAGGCCGACTTTGGCGCGCTCGACGAGCTCTTTGGCCGGCTCCTCGCCGAGCCCACTCTCACGCAGGTCGAGCCAGGCGAGGTAAGTGCCCTGCGGAGGGTGGAGCTTGACGCGCGGCAGCTTCTCCCGCACGAAGCTCGTCAAGTGCTGGCGGTTGCTGGCCAGCAACGCCAGCGTGTCGTCGAGCCAGGTGTCCCCCTCGGTGTACGCGGCCACTGTGGCCGCTTGGGCCAGCCGGTTGGGGCCGCCGAGCAAGCCGCCAGCGGCGGTGCGCATGCGCTCGAGCAGCGTGGGGTCGGAGGCGAGCGCGAAGCTGACGTTGAGCCCCGGGACGTTGAAGGCCTTGCTCGGCCCGTACAGCGTTACGGTGCGGGCGGCGACCTCGTCGCCGAGCGAGGCGATGGGCACGTGGCGGCCGTCGAACAGCAGGTCGGCGTGCAGTTCGTCTGACACGATCATGAGGTCGTTACGGAGCGCGAGGTCGGCGAGGCCATGAAGCTCCTCGATGGTGAAGACCCGGCCGACGGGGTTGTGCGGGTTGCACAGCATCAGTATGCGCGTGGCCGGTGTTACCGCGGCTTGCATTGCGTCGAGATCGATGGCGTAACCGTCGACGTCGTCGACGAGCTCGACCTCGACCGGAACGCGCCCCGTCACCTCGACCGAGTGCTTGAACGGCGGGTACAACGGGGTGAGCAGAAGCACCTCATCGGCCTCGTTGGCGAACGCCCGGGAGGCGAGGTTGAGCCCCGTGACGGTTGACGAAAGTGCCAGCACGCCTTCGGCCGGGACCTTCAGACCGTAACGGCCGGCGAGCCGCCCCAAAAGCGCTTCGCACATGCCGGGAGCGCCGCCCTTCATGGGATAGCCAAGGTCGTGAGCGTCGACCTGGGCCTTGATGGCCACTCGGATCGGCTGGGCGATGGGCAGGTCCATCTCCGCCACCCACAGGGGCAGCACCCCTTCGGGGTAACGCGTCCACTTCGCGCAGTTGCGGCGCTCGAGGCGCTCGAGCGGGATCGTCTTGGAAGCTAGTTCGACCATGCCGGCGAGTCTATCCTGGGTCACATCCCAGAGCCGAAACGGGGCGTACGCGGCGGTAGACTCGCAGGATGCGTCTGACGTTGCAGGTGCCCGCCTGGGCGACCGCGCTGGCAAGCGACCTCACCGACATGGACCGCGACCCCCAGCCGGTCGCTCCGGGTGAGACCGTCGAGTACGAGCTGCCCGACGACGTCTACTTCCAGTACGCGTTCGTCGATGAGGACGGCAAACTGCGCCCGGACCCTGCTGGCGCCGAGAAGGTGGCCTCGGTGTGGTACGGCGAGGTGAGCGTCGTCAAGGGTCCCGACTACCAGCGCTCCGAGCTAGCCGAGGTGGCGAACGAGCCGGAGCGAGGCAAGACCGACCGCCTCCGACTCGAGCCGGTCGCCGGCGAAGGGCCGCCCTGGCGGGTGACCGTCTTCACGCCGGCAACGGCTGCGGGCGCGGAAGCTAGCGAACTGCCTCTAGTTATCGCGCAGGACGGCGTCGCGTTCTTTCGCATCGGTAAGGCGCATCTCATAGCCGGGGTGCTCGCCGAGCGTGGTGAGGCCCGCCCGGCGCGCTTCGCGTTCATCGAACCGCACGACCGCGACCGCGAGTACGGCTTCGCCGAGGACCAGCACGAGGCCTCTCACGAGGCCCACCTAGACGCCTACCAACGCTTCCTCGCCGAGCTCCTCGAACCCGAGCTGAGCGCCCGTTACCCGAGCACGCCCGAGCGCATCTACCTCGGCGGCAGCCTCGGCGCGCTCGCTTCGGCCCGGGCCGCCATCGGGCGCACACGGCGCGACCCCGGGCTGGCCGGCGCCACGACGGTGCTCTCCTTCTCCGGCGCCTTCCTTGGCGCGCCCGGCGACCCCGATTACTACCGCTCGACCCGGTCCTGGTTGCTCGACATGGTGCGGGACCCGGCGGTGACGGTCCCCGCGCGCTGGTACCTGGAGGTCGGCACGCTCGAGTGGCTGCTCGCTGTCAACCGTGACATCGCCGCGGCGCTGGCGTCGCGGCCGGGCGTCACCGCCACGCTCACAGAGCGCAGCGCCGGGCATAACTGGACGAGTTGGCGAAACGGGCTCGCCGACGGGCTACGTTTCGCGCTCGCGCCCGACGCGCCGGCGCACGACGCTCAGGCGTCGGACGCTCCGGCGGCCAGCACGCCAGCGCGCGACGCGCCGGCGACGAACACGAAAGAGGTCTTATAGATGGCTATGCGGATCGAGAAGGACACCCTCGGTGAGGTAGAGGTCGCGGCCGACCGTTACTGGGGCGCGCAGACCGAACGCTCGCGGCGCAACTTCCGCATCGGCACGCAACGCATGCCGATCGAGGTGATTCGCGCGTTCGCGGTCCTCAAGAAGGCCGCTGCCCTCGTCAACGTCGAGCTGAGTGACCTTCCACGTGACAAGGCCGAGATCATCGCCAAGGTCTGCGACGAGATCGCCGCCGGCGAGCTCGACGAGCACTTCCCCCTCGTCGTCTGGCAGACCGGCTCGGGCACGCAGTCGAACATGAACGTCAACGAGGTCATCTCCAACCGGGCCATCGAGCTGCTCGGCGGCGAGCTCGGCAGCAAGACGCCGATACACCCCAACGACGACGTCAACAAGAGCCAGTCGTCGAACGACACCTTCCCGACCGCGATGCACATCGCCGCCTACCGAACGTTGGTCGAGCGGACCCTGCCGGAGTTGCGGGCGCTACAGGCGTCGCTGGAGGCCAAATCGCGGGAGTTCGCTGACATCGTCAAGATCGGCCGCACCCACCTCATGGACGCCACGCCGCTCACGCTTGGTCAGGAGTTCGGCGGTTACGCCGCGCAGGTGAGGAAGAGCATCGAGGCCGTCGAGAACTGCCTGCCTCATCTGGCCGAACTGGCGCTCGGCGGCACCGCTGTGGGCACCGGCCTCAACGCGCCACGCGGTTTCGCGACGGCCGTGGCGGCCAAGATGGCCGAGCTCACCGCCCTGCCGTTCGTTACCGCCGACGACAAGTTCGAAGCGCTCTCCGCCAACGACGCCACGGTCGAGGCGT
>DASROV010000026.1:0-4657 GCA_035646755.1 Trueperaceae bacterium
CCTACAACTTCATCCACCCGCTCTACGTCGCCAGCGGCGCCGAGCGTTACGGCTACAGCAACGAAGAGGTGACCGCGCTCATGGCCGAGGCCGCCACCAAGGCCGAACTCGCCGACCGCGTGCCCCTCTACCAGGAAGCCCAGCGACTCATCGTCGAGGACCAGCCGGTGGTCTACATCCGCTACCCCGTGTCGTACTTCGTCGTGCGCGACGGTGTCACCGGGCTGCTCAACCACCCGATCTTCAACGCCGATAAATTCACTCGAGTCGAACTCCCCTAGACAGGGGCCGGCTTTGGCGAGGGGCGTCCCGCACAGGGGCGCCCCCGCGCTCCCAGGCGGGGCGCCCCTCGCGCCTTTATAGCAACCAGGCTAAGAAGCGGCGCTGACCAAGGCATGAACGCGTGACCGTCTACATCCTCAAGCGGTTGTTGCAGGCGATCCCCGTGATCTTCGGGGTGAGCGTCATCACCTTCATCCTGATGATCCTGGTGCCAGGCGATCCGGCGCAGAAGCTGCTCGGCCAGCGCGCCAGCCCCGAGGCGGTAGACGAGCTCCGCGCCCGTCTCGGGCTCAACGACCCGCCGGTGAGGCAGTACCTTCGCATCATGGGCGACGTCGTCACCGGCGACCTCGGCCGCTCCGTCATCACCCGCGAGAGCGTCGCCGAGGAGATCCGCAACCGCTTTCCTGTCACCCTTAAGCTGGCGCTGCTGGCGATGACGTTCTCTACTGTCATCGGCGTTGCGGTCGGCATCATCGCGGCGCTCAACCAGAACGGCTTCCTAGACCGCTTCCTGATGTTCCTTACGCTCACCGGCATCAGCGTCCCGATCTTCTGGTACGCCCTCATCGCGATCCTCATCGTCGTGTTCCAGCTGCGCTGGGTGCCGCAGACCGGCATCGGCGACGGCAGCCTGCGCTACTTCCTGCTTCCCGCCTTCGTGCTCGGCACGCGCGCCGCGGCGTTCATCGCGCGCATCACGCGCTCGAACATGCTCGAGGTGATCCGCCAGGACTACATCCGCACGGCCAACGCCAAGGGCTTGTCCAAGGCGACGGTCACCGTCAAGCACGCCATGCGCAACATCCTCATCCCGGTCGTTACTGTCATCGGCCTCGATCTGGCGTCGTTCATCGACGGCGCGTTCCTCACCGAGTTCGTCTTCAACATCCCGGGCATGGGCCGCTACGCCCTCGACTCGCTGCTCGACCGCGACCTGCCTGTGATGATCCCGCTAGTTATCTACACGGCCACGCTATACATCGCCGCGAACCTGTTGGTCGACGTGCTCTATGGGGTCATCGACCCGCGGATCAGGTACGACTGATGACCGTCTCGAGCGTTAACCCCACGGCTGGCGGCAGTGATGGCGGCAACTATGGCGCCAACAATGGCGGCGATGAGGCGGTGAAGGGCATCTCGGCCTGGGGCATCGCCTGGCAGCGTATCCGCGGCGACCCCGGCGCCATACTCGCCGCCTCCGCGATCTTGCTACTCATCCTTGTCGCGATCTTCGCGCCGCAGCTCGCACCGTGGGACCCCACCCGGCCCGACCGCGCGGTCAACTTCCGCGCCTCGCCGCCGAGCGCCGAGCACTGGCTCGGCACCGATCGCGCCGGCCGCGACGTGCTCTCACGACTCATCTACGGCGCCCGCGTCTCGCTCGGGGTGGGCTTCGGCTCGCAGCTGCTGTCGCTGGTGTTCGGCGTCATCTTCGGGCTGATGGCCGGCTACTTCGGCGGCTGGATCGACAACCTCATCTCGCGCCTCATCGAGATACTCCAGGCGTTTCCAAGTCTGCTGCTGCTCATCGTGCTGTCGGTGACCATCGGGCCGGGGCTGGTGACTGCTTACATCGCGCTCGGCATCGTCGGTTGGGCGGGCGTCGCCCGGCTGGTGCGCGGCGAGGCGCTCAAACTCAAGCACTCCGACTACGTCGAGGGCGCTCGAGCGCTCGGCTCGCGCGCGCCGCGGCTTTTGTTCAAGCACGTCTTCCCCGGCGTGATGCCAAGCCTCATCGTCATCTACTCGATCGGAGTGGGCGGAGCGATAATCGGTGAGGCCACGCTGTCGTTCCTTGGCCTTGGCGTCCAGCCCCCGACGCCATCGTGGGGCCAGATGATCGCCGACGGGCAGAGCTACCTAACTACCGCCTGGTGGATGAGCGTCTACCCCGGCATCGCCATCGCCGTCGTGGTCCTGGCCTTCAACTTCCTCGGCGACGTGCTCCGTGACGCGCTCGACCCCCGCATGCGCGGGCTGTAGCCGCCTGAAATCGTGCCCGCTCGGCTCCTGGAACACGCGCAAACCGAACTCCGCCAGGATGGCCAACAGGTGGTCGAAGACGTCACCCTGCACCCCTTCGTAGACCGCCCAGCGCACATCGTTGACGAACACATAAAGCTCGATCGGTAGGCCGGTCGGTCCCGACTCGAGCTGCCTCACCAGGAACGTCATGTCGGTACTGATGTCGGGCCTGCTGCGCAGGTAGCGCTCGACGTAGGCACGGAACGTGCCGATGTTGGTGAGTCGCCGGGAGTTAACGGGGTTCTCGCGGGCATCCGGGTTGTGCTGGATCCACTCGGCGATGTCGCGCTCCTTCTCCGCGAAGTACGGCCGTAGCAGGGCGAAACGCTTGAGGCCCTCGACCTCCGCGGGCGAGAGGAAGTGGATGGTTGACATGTCGAGGTTGATGCTGCGCTTGATGCGCCGGCCGCCCGAAGCCTGCATGCCACGCCAGTTCTTGAAGCTGCTCTCGAGGAACTTGTGGGCGGGGATGACCGTGAACGTCTTGTCCCAGTTCTGGACCTTGACGGTGTTGAGCGCGATGTCGACTACGTCCCCGTCGGCGTTGAACTCGGGCATCTCGATCCAGTCGCCCACCCTGATGAGGTCGTTGCTTGTCATCTGCATGCCAGCGACGAGGCTGAGGATCGTGTCGCGGAAGACCAGCAAGAGCACAGCGGAGGCGGCGCCGAGGCTGCCGAGTATCAGCAGTGGGTCGCGCTCGATGAGGGCGGCCACCAGGATCACGCCGGCCGCGATGTAGACCAACAGCGTCACGCCCTGGAGGTAGCCCTTTATCGGACGCCGCGCGGCGTTGGGCGAGCGCTCGTAGACGCTCCCAACGGCGGCGATCAGACCCGCAGAGGCCCGGGCCAAGATGATGATGATCGCGATGATGATGACCTTCTGGAAGAAGGCCGCGACCGCCGAAGGCAGCAGGGGCAGGTAAGGCAGACCGGCCCTTAGCACCAGGAACGGCACCGCCCAGGCGAGCCGCTGGAAGACGCCAAGACGATTCAGGTCCTCGTCCCAGGTCGCGTTGGTCTTCTGCACGAGGCGGGTGATGAAGGTGAGCAGGTAGCGGCGAGTGACCTCGAAGGCGAGCCAGGCGAGGACCACCAGTACGACGAAGGCGACCGCCGTCGCCAACCACGGCTGGGCCTCCGCCCACTGCTGCGCTGTCCTACCGAGGATCGCGGGCAGCTGCGCCGGTAGGTTGGTGATGCTGTTCGTGGTGGTGTTCGTAGAAATCGCGGCCGCTGACATGCGCAGCCAGCTTAACGTGAGGCGTCGGCCACGGCCGGTCCGGCGCGGGTC
Organism: Trueperaceae bacterium; assembly: GCA_035646755.1. Lineage (GTDB taxonomy): Bacteria > Deinococcota > Deinococci > Deinococcales > Trueperaceae > DASRWD01. The sequence goes on from DASROV010000026.1 coordinate 3,607, forward strand.
GACAACCGCACGCCAGAAGCCAGCTCGGGCGGCAGCGACTCGGGCGCGACGAGTTCTAGGGTTGACGCGTCAAACGTGCTGTAGGTCAGGCGCAGCGGCTCATACCAGACGTCGATGAGGGTCACGGTCGAGCGCGGCGGGCCGTCGTCGCCGAGCAGCCGGCGGGCTCCGACGCCACCCGCGAACAGCAGCTCCAGCTCTCCCAGGCGGCCCGGGTAGTAGGCCGCGTGGTGGCCGCTGATGTAGAGGTCGACACTATTCTCCTCGAACAGCGCGATGAGCCCTTGGGTGTCGGTGATGACCTCGCCGGGACCGTCGCGCCCCTCACCGACGGCCACCAGCGGCAGGTGTCCCACGACGATGCGTAGCTCGGCCGCGCGGGCTTCTGGAGTGCTCAAAGTAGCGGCCAGCCAGCGGCGCTGGGCCCCGCTGACACTGGCGCTCGAAGCGTCGATGACCGCGACGAACGCTCCGCCGGCGCGGAAGGCGTAGTCGAACGGGAAGCCGCGCCGATCGACGTAGGCCAGGTTGGTGCGGTACATCTCCTGTCCCCAGTACTCGGCTGCCGCCTCGCGGTCGCGTTCGAACAGGTAGGCGGCGCCTGCGCCCGCCAGGCTCGAGCCGTCGTGGTTGCCCATGGCGAACGCGTAAGGGACTTCGGCCGCTCTGAGCTTCGCGGCGACGGCCTGGTCGAACGCGCGCCACATCTGCTGTAGGCGCGCGCCCGGGAGCTCGCGGCTCTGGCCGGCGATTACATCGCCGGGGGACAGCAGCAGATCGGGTCGCCAGAAGTCGGTAATCGCGCTCAGCACGTTCGCGACCGGCGCCGGGTAGTCGAGAGAGCCGTAAGGGCCGTTGAAGTCGCCGAACACCACGATGCGCTGGTCGCCACGGGGTGGGTCGTATGGCTCGAGGCGCGGCTGTGCGAAGCCGAGGGAGGTGAGCGTTAGCACCAGTAGGGCCAGGAGCGCGATGACCGCGGGAAGCGCGGCTGCCGCGCTTAAGGGGCGGCGTTGAAAGCAGGGGGGTCGGTGGTGGTGATGTTGCGGAG